>JAFVOP010000034.1 GCA_017505745.1 Clostridia bacterium | reverse complement strand
TTTGCTTCGCAAATGTGAAATATTCGCTGACGCGAATGTGGGCAAATTTCATTTCACATTGCGACGAAGGAGCAATATTTCACAATTCACGAAGTGAATTATTTCACATTCGGCGTAAGCCGAATATTTCACTTTCATAGATTCCCCACAGAAGCAAATCCGTGGACAGATTCGAACCGCCACACCGTAGGGGCGATTCACGAATCGCCCGAAACCGAATAACCGCCGTAGGGGCGTTCATTGAACGCCCGCGGGCGACCAATGGTCGCCCCTACACATTCAAAATTTATTTACCAAGCCATAGATGCAAAGGCAGTTTGGACAGATTTGAACCGGCGCAACTGTTGAAATGTTTACAAATTTGTGATATAATAGAGAAAGAGAAAGGTGGCGATTACAAATGGCATCAAAGCTCATAGCAGATATTCGTCTATTCGAATCGGATGTACCTAATGTCGATGGGAATTCCACTCCGTACTATATTGGTAAGATATATCAGTATGATTCTATGGAATGTTTAGATGTAATTGAGCGATTACTATTTCTTTTGCGTCATAGAGGTTTCGGATTTGACGGTTTTGATCATTTATATTTGAATTTTACGCCGTGTATTCCTCACGGTCAAGTACAAGATGTCAATCGATATAATATCAGAGAGTTTTCTTGGTATCATTATGTGGATATAGGTTGTGATGTAGAAATTTTTAACGGATTCTCACTTGAAGAAAAAAATTCGTTCATTTTGGAATCCACTAAAAAAGCGTCATTGCTGAAAGCGTCGGAAGAACAGAAAGGACTTTTTGGAATTACTTTCGAAGAGGTCATTCAAAACGGCGAGCAATTATTGTTACCTTATAAGAAAAAAGAAAATCAAAACTACATCGTAGAAATTTTCACTCGTATAGATAATGAAGTATCATTCATACCATTGATTCGGGTATCTGATGTAAATGGATGTTTAAGGGCAAAACAAGAATTGCGGCATTATGGACGAGATGAATTTATTAGTCAAATAGGTACAATCACCATTGGCAAATCCTCTGTCAAAATCTCTCCGCGCAGAAATCAATATGCTGATTACTACGAATTGACACCAGTAAAAATTGAATTGTAAAATTACATAGGCCTCGTTTGCAAGCATGGCGTTAAAAGTCCGGTAGAACGCGGAACTTTTAACACCCATCACCGCCAAGGGGTTACTGTACCCTCTGCAAAATTCGTGTGCATCTAAATCGGCCACACGTCACAGAAAAAAGCACTTGCCGAGGCAAGTGCTTTTTTCAACGAAATTTGCCCTTCAGGCAAGTGAAATAGCTTCGCTGTGAAATATTTGCTTCGCAAATGTGAAATATTCGCTGACGCGAATGTGGGCAAATTTCATTTCACATTGCGACCGACGGGAGCAATATTTCACAATTTCCGTAAGGAAATTATTTCATATTCGGCAACGCCGAATATTTCACTTTCATAGATTCCCCACAGGAGCAAAACCGTGGACAGATTCGAACCGCCACAATGTAGGGGCGATTCACGAATCGCCCGAAACCGAATAACCGCCGTAGGGGCGTTCATTGAACGCCCGCGGGCGACCGCAGGTCGCCCCTACACATTCAAAATTTATTTACCAAGCCATAGATGCAAAGGCGTTTTGGACAGATTTGAACTATCGAAACAGTTGAAATGTTTACAAAGTTGTGGTATAATAGAATAAAAGGATAGGCGTCCCCATTAACACGGAAAAGGAGATCACAAAATGAAAAAGAAACCAATATTGATAATTGCAATAATAGTTGCCTCAATAATTGTTATATCCGTTGCGCTATCTTGTGCGGCAAGATTTGTCTTCCTTTCTCCCTCCTGCTATTCGGATAATGATAATCTAACGGAACAAGAAAACTATTTCATTAAAAAAATCGTTCTTGAAGCGGTAGAAGACCGATTATCCGTTTTTGGGGACAACGGAACACATCTTTTCATTTGGATAGACACCGATTTTATGGAATCCGTCACTAAAGAAAACAATGAATATATTATACGCGTGCAAACACATTATATGGAATCTGCTTCTGATGATTGTGCGTATGAAATTCATATGTCAGAAGATTTTTCCATAATATTCCTTGGTTTAGATCCGTAATACATAGGCCTCGTTTGCAAGCATGGTGTGAAAAGTCCGGTAGAACGCGGGAACTTTTAACACCCATCACCGCCAAGGGGGTAGTTTACCCTCTGCAAAACTTTCGTGCATCTAAATCGGCCACACACGGTTTTGCATCCGAAACAGAGGCAAGCTAACGAAAAAGTTCTCGCTCGAGATTTCAATTTCTATTGTTTTTCGACGCCATCTGTGTTATAATAGAAGGGAATAAATACAAAGGAGGCTCGCTCATGGATTCCTTAAAACTACTGGTTATAGGCAACAGCTTTTCCATGGATACGATGGAGCATGCAGCAAATATCGCGTTGGCGCTTGGCATTACCAAGCTGCACTTTGGTACCCTTTACCTTGGCGGTTGCTCGATCGGAATGCACTATACGCACGCCATCGAAAATCTTCCCGCCTACGTCTACTATACCAATGACGGAAACGGCTGGGAGGAAACCCCGGACTATTGCATAGAGGACGCGGTTAAAAGCGCGGACTGGGATTGGATCGTGATCCAGCACGGCACGAGCGGGGAAAGTCGCTATACCTCGGTTGAGTCCTACGAAAAGCTCACACCTCTGATCCAATACGTCAAGGAGCGCGCTCCCGCACACACGAAAATCGCCTTTAATTTGACCTGGATGGGCGAATCCACGCGCCAGCATCACGAGATCCTCTCGTACGGCGGAGACATCGCCGCCATGCGGGCAAAGCTGGAGGAGGTTACCAAGCAGGTGATCCTCACCAATCCCCTCGTCGATCGGCTTATCCCAACGGGAACCGCCATTGAAAACGCGCGTACCTCGCAGATCGGGCTTCTCACGCGCGATTGCTATCATTTGAGCATGGATAAGGGCCGATACATCGCCGCACTCACCTTTCTCGCCTGTATCACGGAGCGTTGCATCGACGCGATCGATTGGGTACCCCAAGGGGTGGATCCCTATGCCAAGGCGGTGGCGATCGAATCGGCCAACAATGCCATTCGAGCTCCCCTTTGCATTACTCCCTCCGCGCTGACCAAATAATATTACGTGCAACAGGAGAACCTTACAACCGTGAATCAACAACGTCTATCCAAGGATTTTACACAGGGCAATATCGCGCGCCAGCTCTTCTGGCTCGCCTTGCCCTTTATGGCCTCCAATGCCCTGCAGGTGCTGTACAGCACGATCGATATGGTGATCGTGGGCGAATTTGTAGGCACCCCCGGACTTTCCGCCGTCTCGCAAAGCAGCCAGATCGTCAACTTTGCCACCATGGTCTGCCTCGGCTTTTCCAATGCGGGACAGGTGATGATCTCCCAAGCGCTCGGCGCGCGCAAGAAAAAAGAAATGAACGACGTCATCGGCACGCTCTTCGGCTTCGTTCTGGCGCTTTCGGTGCTGCTCTCCGCCATCATTCTGGTGGCGCGCGTTTGGATCCTCGACGTGATGAACATTCCCTCCGAGTCCTACGACATGGCGATGGATTACCTCATTATCTGCGCCGCGGGCCTGATCTTTACAGCGGGATATAACATGGTCTCGGCCGTCTTGCGCGGCATGGGAGACGCCAAGCGCCCCTTTTTGTTCATTGCCATCGCCTCGGCGATCAACCTGGTGCTCGACCTGCTCTTTACCGGACTCCTTGGCTGGGGCGTTGCGGGCGCGGCCTGGGCAACCATCATTGGACAGGCCGCCTCCTTTCTCTTCTCACTTTACTACCTCTACCGCCGCAAGGAGCAATTCGGTTTTGATTTTAAAAAGGAGAGCTTTCTTCCCAAAAGGAAGTACGTGGGCATGATCGCAAGCCTGGGCACTCCCATGGCGATCCAATCGGGCTGCATCAATCTTTCCATGCTCTTTGTCAACTCGATGATCAACGACATTGGATTGGTGGAATCCGCTACCTTCGGCGTAGGCGTGCGCATCGACGATATCGTCAACAAGATCTCGCAGGGCATCCAGTACGCCGCCATGCCGATGATCAGCCAGAACATTGGCGCGGGACAGCAGCAGCGCGCCAAGCAGGTGGTCTACCGCGCGTGGATCTTCTCGGCCGCGCTCACGGTCTTTTTCATGGCTCTTTACATCGGATTTGGAAAGCAGCTCTTCATGCTCTTCTAAGACGACGCGCTGGTGCACACCATGTCGCACACCTTTATCAAAGCGATTCTCTGGATGTTCCCCGCCTTTGCCGTGATGCGCGGCAGCGGCGCCTTTATTCAGGGCATTGGAAACGCCAAGCTCGGCATGGTGCTGGCGCTTCTGGACGGCGTGGTGCTCCGCATCGGCCTCAGCTGGCTCTTCGGTATTGCAATGAACATGGGCTTTTTCGGGTTCGTGCTGGGCTACGGACTTGCCCCCTACGGCTACGCGATCCCCAGCCTGATCTACTTCTTGGCAGGCAAATGGCAAACACGCCGCGCGCTGGCCGAGAATATCTAAAAAACAAATAGGAAAACAGGGGTGTCTCCAATACCTTGCGCATTGGAGACACCCCCAATATTTTGGTGCTTTTTTCGAATGCTCCCCCGTTTCAACGCGCAAAAGCCTACCGTTGCCATCCTTCGTCATGCGCCTTCGGCATTTCGGATCCGCAATGCGATCGCCGAGCAATCGTCGTGCTTATCGCTCTGCGCGGCGTGTAAGCAAATGCGGTACACGATCTCGTCGGGAGAAAGGCCGGATACGCCCGACAGATAGGACGTGATCCACGCGCAGTCGGGATCGTCCTGCAAAATACCGTCGCTGATCATCACCACGGTATCCCCCGCCTTGAGGGAAAAAGGGGTAGATTGCACGTCCAGCGCGCAAATGATCCCAATGGGGGCCGTTCCCGCCTGCAAACGGTGAACCACCTTGCCGCGCACCACAAAGCTCGGCGCGGCGCCGCTTTTGATAAAGGACGCCATGCCCGTCATCAGATCCAGCTCCATCAGATCCACCGTAGAGGAGCATTCCCGCGCGCTGTCCGCGCTGCGCGAACGGATCATATTGTTGAGCATGCGCAAGGAGGTTCCCGCGCGGTTCCCTGCCCGCAGCATTTTTTCCAGAAAGACCGAGCAAAGCCCCGAGGTGAGCGCCGCCTCGCGTCCCGCCCCCATGCCGTCACTGATGAGGGCGTAGAAATAATCCTTTTTGTTGGAAAACAGATTGAGACTGTCTCCGCTTACACCCCCGTCGGCGGAGACGTTGTTTTGCGCTCCCTCCACAGCAATCTTCTTTTTGGCTTGCAGGGTCATGGTGCTCACCTTTCCCTCCACCTCAAAGGTAGGTCGGCTCAGCTCCATTCCGCAAAGCTCGCCCAAATCCGAGCGAAGCGTTTCCACCGTGACGGTGGCTTGTTCCACATCCACGCCGCGCACCACGATCTGTCGGCGGCGCGTACCGTAAACCGTAACGCCGTGCGCGCGCACGTAGGCGTCCTTGAGGTACTCGGCGATCCGTTGCTCCAGCGCAGGGTCAAAGCGGTATTCGCCGTCATCCTCCTCCAAAGCATCGTTGATGATATTTGCCGCCGATTCGTAATCCATGGCAAAGATCTCGGTACGGTTGTTGCGGAGCAGCTCGCCCGTGAGCTTCGCGCATTCGCGGTTCACGGTCTCTAAAATTGCGTCCACCGATTCGCAACGATGCTGCAAAGCGGGCGGAATCTGCGCACGGGAAACCTTGCCGCGTGTGTGGAGGGCAGCGATGAGACTGTTGAGCGTGCCGAGCGTATTGGAATATTCCAGCCCCCAGCACACCGTCTTGTTGGGACAATCGTTGCAAAAGGCATCAAATGAGCCGTCGCAAATGCGCCGCAGATCCAGCGTCCCGGGGCGTCGAAAGCGATCACTTAAATTATAAAACATTTCGGAAAGAGAGGAAAACGCGTCCGAGATTCCGCGAAAGCGCTCATTCGCGTCCTGTCGGCGCGTACCCTCCATACGCAATCGCACGCAACTGTCATCGGGGGTATCGGCTTCCGCCGCTCCGTTGGCAAAGAGCGTACCGTACAGTGTAAACGCCGTTCCCGCCACCAGGGAGGCGGGTAGAATGGGAAGAATCGCCAGCGGCTCTCCCACGTACCCCCACCAAAGCAACGGCGTCACCGAAGCCATCGCCACCCCCGTCTTTTCCCGTCGCAGCGTGCCAAAAAGCAGATATACCAGTGCCGCCAACAAAAATGCGGGTGCGTAGAAGGGGTCGTAGGCCACGCCACATAAAATGGAGGCTACCACCCCGAGCATCGGCCCCTCGGAGCGGCAGACATACAAAGTGAAAAACAATGCCAGCATCACCGCCAGCGGCAGCCCTGCCACCGAGATCCCATTCGCCGCCCAGATCAGAGAAAAAAGCAACGCCGCGCGGGAGATCTCATACAGAACACGCGCAGCCTCCCGCTTTCCGAGAGACACCGAATAGAGCAGCACCGCCAAAGGGGTAACGGCCAGCAGAAACAGGGCCGCAAAGAAATCGTAATACCGAAATCCGCCCACAATGATGCGATAGAGGGCTACGATAAACACGCAAACGGCTCCCGTGCACATCCGCAGGCAAAGACTTTCGCAAAACAGCGTGAAAAAGGTCTGACGAAGCGCAGTGCCTCTCCCACCCTTCCTCTCGCTCCCGGGTTGCAATTGCCCCGCCGAAGCCTGCGCTGCGGCAAATACGGGTTGACACTCCTGCATTCGCTTTTTTGCCTTTTGCGAGAGCGCTCTGCGACTCTGCCCGTTTTCAAAGACCAGCTCCACTGCCAGGCGAACCAGGGCCGCCACCGAATATGCGCAGATGTAGATCAGCGGATCTCGCATCTGCCAAAAGGCCGAGGCGATGAGTCCAAGAAAGAGCGCAGGAAGGTGGCGCGTGGAGGCGCAAAGCAGGGCAAGCCCCAACGGATAAGTGTCAAACAGCATGGGGGCTTGTCCAAACAGCCACGCGCAGCATCCCCACAGGATCCCCTCCAATAAATTGCGAACACCACGCGAGAGCACCGGTGGCCGGGCCCCCTCCCGACGCTCTGTGGCTTGTCTGCTTTTTTCCTTGCTTTTGGTACTGTCTTGCATTTGTAATCATCCTTTCCCTTTCCGATTCTGTGAAATCGCAAATTTCTTCTTTCCCTACTATTTTACTCTTTTTCGCAAGCAGAACCTGTCGAAGCATGCAACGAAAAAACTGTTGTTTGGAGAAGAAAGAAGGCAGAAAAAGAGCCTCCTTCGCAAAGCGTGGGGGACGCGCGGGAGAAGGCCGCCGTTTTTTTCGGGATCCTGTCAGACAATCTCTCATTTTGTCGCACGAAAAAGTTTGAAAAAAAGGCAGAAAAGCCTTTCTTTTTTTACAAAACTGTGCTAAAATAGAAAAAAAGCAGAGAAAGGAGAGAACGAATGGGAAAAACCGTTTGCTTTACGGGGCACCGACAGATCCCCGACGGTGAATACGACCGGCTTTGGGACCTGCTTGGCCGCACGATCGAAGAACAGATCGAGCGCGGTGCCACACACTTCCGCACGGGCGGCGCTCTGGGCTTTGACACCATGGCGGCACTCCGCGTTCTGCTCCTCAAAAAACGCTATCCGCAGATCAAGCTGGATCTGATCCTTCCCTGCCCCTCGCAAACCGCCGGGTGGAAGCAGGATGACATCTTCCTGTATGAGCAAATTTTAGCGCAGGCGGACGCCCATCGCTACGTCAGCCAAACCTACTATCGCGGCGTCCTGCAAATGCGCAATCGCGCGCTGGTGGAAGGCGCCGACGTTTGCATCGCCTACCTGTGCCACTCCCATGGCGGCGGAACGGCATACACCGCCGCGCTCGCTCTGAAAAACGGATTGGAATGGATCAATCTGGCGGAAAAGCTGTAGCCCCGCACAAAACAAAAGAGCCTTGCTTTTGACGTGATACTCCAATAAGAGTATCTATCCAAAGACAAGGCTCTTTTTTATAGTTCTACCGTCACGATATAATATCCCGTATTGTCGGGCGAGATATCGCAATGGGTAAAGTCGACCGGCAAGCGCAACGCGTCTGCCGACAGGCGCGCGATTTGATATTTCCCGCTTTGATACCACGTCCCCGGGGTAAGGGCTTCCACGTATTCTTCCATCGTCAGCCCGGCGTCGGTCATGATCTCGGCGTGCGGCACCCCCACGTAGCGCACGTGCCACGGCTCGTAGGAAATACCCGTGATCTCTTCCTTGCCAAACGGATAGCGGATGATGTAGCCGTAATCGGCGCAAACACGCGGAAGCAGTCTGCCTGCGCGCGAGCGCAACACGTTGATCCCCGCGTGATAAGGCGCATAAACGTCCAGCGCCAGCCCCGCCTCGTGTTCACTGCAGCCGAGCGGCGCGGCGATCCCTTCTTCGGAGCTGTTCAGGATCTCCTGCTGCTCCTCGGGGGTGCGATAGTCGCTTGCCACGTAGATCCGCACGCCCGTTCGTGCCTGGATATCATCCCGCATGGCCACGTAGGGGTCGCGCATCAGGGGATGCATTTTCGCTCCGTTGTACTCGATCAGCTCGGGCGTATAGCCCTCGGGCAGAGGATGGGAGGCGTTGACCAACAGCAAATTGTTCGAGAGCGTTACGTTCTCCTGCGCCACAAGCTCCTCCAACGTCCAAAGCCGAGCTCCGTCAAGCGTGAGCTCGTTCAAATCGGGGGCTTCGAGACGCCGCATCGCGTACAGAGCGGGAAACCACCACTCCCCGTGGTAATAGACCACACCGCCCCCGCAAAGCAATACCGCGGCCGCCAGCACGGCAAGCAACACGCGGTATTTCTTTTTGACGCTCATATCGCAAAGCCTCCGTCCACCCCAAGGACCTGCCCTGTGATGAAGGATGCTCGGTCGGATGCCAAAAACAGCACGGCATCAGCCACCTCCTCCGCGCGTCCCATGCGGCAGAGCGGGGTTTCGTCGGCCAGCGCTTGCTTGGTCTCCTCGTCCAGAGCGGCATTCATTTCGGTTTCGATCACGCCCGGCTCCACGCAATTCACCGTGATATGCGAGGGGCCAAGCTCCTTGGCCAGCGCCATGGTCATGCCGCGCAGTCCCGCCTTGGCGGCCGAATAATGCACCTCACAGGAGGCTCCGACCTTTCCCCACATCGAGCCGACGTTGACGATGCGCCCCGCCTGCTGACGGATCATCTCCTTTGCCGCCTCCCGGGTAACGTAAAACGCGCCGCCGAGATCGGTGTCGATCATGCAACGCCAATCGTCATCGGTGATCTCGGTCATCAGCTTGATCTGCGCAATGCCCGCATTGTTGACCAGCACGTCCAGTCCCCCAAGCCACGCGATCGCGCGCGCAACCGTCTCTTTCGCCTGCGCGGCGTCCGAGAGATCGGCTTGCAGCGCCAGCGCTCCCGTTTCATTGGCCAGCGCTTCGGCCGCCGCTTGCTGCGCACGGTAGACAAAGGCCACGCGATGCCCTTCCTTGGCAAACGCGCGCACACACGCCGCGCCGATCCCACGCGAGCCTCCTGTAATTAGAATGTTCATATACGTCCTTTCTTGGCAAGTGGGGCTCTGCCCCACACCCCGCCCAAGAAGCTTTTGAAAAAGTTTCTTGGGAATCTTGAAAACTTCAGGTAATATTTTCCGTTGAAATAAAATGCTTTTCTATAAACGCTTTTGCTCGATACCCCAACAAAAACACCGTTTGATCGGCTCTTAATTCCGCTGCTATTGTAAATTTTTCACTTTGTTTTGTGGAAAGAGATATTTCTTCAAGCCCAAACGCGTAGCAGCCTAAATCCTTCTCTCCATGAAAAAAACCATTTTTTAAATTGACCGTAATTCGTAGCTCATCATCTACAACAAAAATACAAACGTCATGGTTTTTAAATTTTTTATCACTTGATTCATAACATTTGGTTACGATACACGGTTCTTGTAATTCATAATACTCTCGCAAATGCGCACAAGCGTTCGATAGTACGATTTGACTCATCTTCGATCTGCGTTTTTTATAAGATTTAGCGGTCCGGTCCCAAATTGGCGAAGCCCCTATGCTGCCGAGTAAAATGCTGAAAATGAGTGCAGCAAAGCCTAAAAAGATAATGCCCAATGTCTCCAAAACCGCTACAAAAGCATTTTGGGAGATAGGAATTTTCTTGAGCAAAAAAAGACATCCAATAAAGCATCCCGCACAAATAATAAAAAATAAAATGACAGCAACTGTATCCAGTATTTTTTCCTTGCATGCAAGCCTTTTTTCTTCCTTTGTCAATTCGGCATACTGTCCCTTCAAGGCATTGGTTTCGGTTTTATTTATATTTTCGTATCTAAAATATCGCACTGTACCCCTCCTTTGCTCTCCTTATTTCAGGAATTCTTTATGCCACCGTTTCATTTTGCCGGCATCCAAAGCGTTTCCCCGTCGCATTCAAACACGATCTCTCCCAACAGATCGGTGCGAAGCACGATGGCTCCCGATGCCTCCAAGCGTGCAAGCACCTCCCCAAACGGATGTCCGTAGCGGTTTGCCTCGCCGCAGCTGACCACGGCGTATTGCGGAGACAAATAGGAGAGGAACCGCTCCCCCGAGGAGGTTCCCGAGCCGTGATGCCCCACCTTGTAGAGATCGCAATCGAGCAACGCATCTCCGTATTCCTCAATCAATCGCTGCTCCTGCTCGATTCCCGCGTCACCCGTAAAGAGCGCGCTGCTTACACCGCATTGCAGGCGAATTGCAAGACTCCCCTCGTTTCCCGTCCCTATATGGGTCTGCAAGGGCGCGAGAACACTGAGCACCACTTCGCCAAACACTACCGTTTCCTTCGGGTTTGCAACGCGAATCGGGGCACCCGTTTGCTCCGCCGCCAGTCGCATCCGCTCGGCCGACGGATTGGGAAACGCATAGTTGTTCACCCAGATCTCCTTGGTGGGGATCTGCCGCAGTACACCGTCCGCGCCGCCAACGTGATCCTCGTCCATGTGTGTAAAGATCGCAAGCTCCAGCTCCGTTACGCCAAGCTGCTCGAGGCGCAAGCAAAGCGTCTCCTGCGCCGCTTCGGGACCGGCGTCGAGAAGGACGTCTCCTTCCCGTGTGCGAAGCAGAACCGCATCGCCCTGCCCCACGTCCAGAAAATGGATCCGCAGGGGCGGTGCGGAGCGGGTATTCCGACAGGCAGACAGGAGCAAGCAAAGAAGCAGGAACCAAACGGCCCAAGCTCTGCGCTTCATTGCAACACCTCCCACCTCTTTTTTCTACATTATAGCAGATGCTCCCCTTTTTTTCAATAGAATCGGCCGAAAAAGGCAAAAAATTAAAAAAACAGTGAAAAAAAGGTTGACAAAGAGAGTGGAACATGGTATAATACTGTCTTGGTACGGGCATTTGCCCGTCTCTCTGCCGTGCAAAAAACAAATCAGCACGGTCGAATAGTCCATAGGGAGGTGTAAAACATGGAAAAAGTAATCAATTCTTATGAAGGCATGTTCATTGTGAGCCTTGCAAACGGCGAAGAAGCTGCAAAAGCAACCGTTAACAAGTTCACAGGTCTGGTCGCTGCAAATGCAGAGGTCGTCCAGATCGACGAGTGGGGCAAGCGCCGTTTCGCATATCCGATCCAGGATATGAACGAGGGCTACTACACCGTTGTAACCTTCAAGAGCGAGGGTGCTTTCCCGGCAGAGCTCCAGCGTTTGATGAACATTGACGAGAGCGTTCTTCGTGCAATGGTCATTCGCTTGGAATACGAGGCAGTTGCAAAGGCTGCTGAGGCTCCTGCAGAGGAAGCTGAGGTTGCTGTGGCCGAAGAGGCTCCTGCTGCCGACGCGGAGTAATTCCGTTCCCACGATTTTTGAAGAAGGAGGCGTTTTCAGATGTCCAGTTTGAATCTTAACAAGGTTGTCCTTTGCGGAAGACTGACTGCCGATCCGGAGCTCAAGCAAACTCCCAGCGGCGTTGCGGTGGTTTCCTTCACCCTGGCGGTGAACCGTCGCTACCAGTCCAAGAACGCGGACGGCACTCCTGCACAGCAACAGGCGGATTTCATTAACGTGGTTGCTTGGAGAGACCGCGCGGAGTTTATTTCCCGCTATTTCAGAAAGGGCTCGGCTCTTTGCATTACCGGCTCTATTCAAACCAGAAGCTGGCAGGATCAGCAAGGTCAGAAACGCTATGCCACCGAGGTTGTTGCAGACGAAGCAATGTTTGTAGACAGCAAAAACGAGAGCGGTGCTGCCGGTGGACAGTACAATACCGACTCTTACAACGCGCCGTCTTACTCTTCTCCGGCAAGCGCGCCGAAGTTTGAAGAGCTCAAGACCGACGACGATCTGCCCTTCTGACAGAAGCGGCGAAAAATGGAACAGGAGGATTTCATAAGATGGATACGGCAAAAACCGAAGCAGTAGTTCGTCCGGCACGTCCGGCGAATACCAATCGCAGAAGAAGAAAGGTTTGTGTGTTCTGCGCAGACAAGGTTGCATTTATTGATTATAAGGACAGCGCAAAGCTCCGCAAGTTTATCAGCGAGCGCGGCAAGATTCTTCCCAGAAGAATTTCCGGAACCTGCGCAGTTCACCAGCGCGAGCTCAACACTGCCATCAAGCGTGCACGCAACGTGGCTCTGTTGCCCTTCGTGACCGACTGATCAGTCAACCGAACAAAAAACACGGCGTTTGAAACGCCGTGTTTTTGTTTTTTATAGCTTATGAAATACCGGCTTGCGGTCGGCAAAGGTGCAAACGTAGCCGAAGATATCACGCAAAAGCTCCAATGCCTCGGCCGTGTACTGCCCCACGCGTCCCGGAGCATGCGCATCCGAGCCAACCGTTACGATCTCTCCGCCCAGCTCCTTGAAGCGCCGCAAATAATCGGCCGACGGCAAAAAGGCGTTGCAGCGGTCGATGCCGCTGGTGTTGATCTCCATGCCCTTTCCGTTGGCGATCAGAACCTTCATGATCTCGTCCGAGACCTCGCGGTAATCCCGATAAAGCGCCGCCTCGTGCGTGGGATTGTGCTCCGATTTGCAAACGTAGGTCAGGTGCCCCAGCACGTCAAAGTCGCGGTGCCGCCGCACGCACTCCAGGGTTTCGTCAAAGCACCGCGTAAAGGCTTGCTTTGGCGTCTTGCCGTTCCAGAAATCGAGATCGTAGGGATCAAATCCGTCCACAAAATGCAACGAGCCGATCACAAAATCGAAGGGACGCTGCGCCAAAAGCGCGGCAAGGTGGGGTTGATTCCAACGCGTCAGACCGAACTCAAAGCCGCGGCGGATGATCACGCCGTCTGCCCTCAGATCATCATACGCCGCATGATAATCCTCCACGGTAAACAACCGCGGCGCCACATTCGGATCCGAGTTATAATCCACGTGGTCGGTAAAGCAGATCTCCTTCAGCCCCGCGCGTGCGGCGGCATCTACCATCTGTTGCGGTGTTCCGCTGCCGTCAAACGACACGGTGCTGTGTAAGTGAAAATCAAACATATTGCTCTCCTAAGTAGGTTTTTGGGAAGCTTCCTGCTTATTCCCCGTAAGCGCGGACCTCAAAGATGACTGCCTTTTCATGTCCGTTGGTGGCGTGCACCGCAATCTCAACAAGGTCGCATTCGGTGCTCTCAAAGTTTAGGACGTTGAGGCGCTGGTGATTCTCGCGCACCGCGATCTCGCGCAGCGTTTTGCCGTCCCTCTTGAGGCGGACGGTATAGTCCTTGATCAGCTCGGCAGGCACCCCAACACGCTGCTGCTTTTGGCGGTTTGGCGCCATGGTAATGCGAATGGGGTAGTTGAAATCCGACCAGAAGGTGAGGCGCAGCTGCGAAAGAGTCCTGGGTTGGCTCCAACGCATCGTCAGCATTTCTCCATCCTTGCCAAGCGGTGCCGATATCCATGCGTTCCATTCGTTCAAAAGCTTGCGCGAGATGCCATTCTTCACCTGCGCGGGCTCCCCGCCCGGGAGATAGGAGGTGGCATCAAACTCGGCTTCTCTTGCCAGATCCTTGGGGTCGCAGTTGCGCACGTTTGGCAAATAGCCGTCCGCCTTGAGGATCCTTTGCTGCAATTCATGAATGTATTTGGGGGACAGCTCCCGCGGCGTGCAGCCGTATTTTGCACACATGGCAGCCGCAATTCCCACCGCCTCGCCGCCAATGGCACAGCAACCGATGATACGGGTGCTGGCAAGACCCAAGCGCGTGGTTGAAATATTTCTCCCCGCCATATACAGATTTTTGATATTTTTGGAGTAATAGGAACGGTACGGAATGCCGTACACACCTTGATAGTAGTTGCAATCCGAGGGCAAGCGGTCATAGTCGAGCAAGCCGTGCGGAGCGTGCAGATCAATGCACCAGCCACCGTAGCAGATGGCATCGTCAAAGTGCTTGTGCGCCAAGATGTCGGTTTCGGAAAGGATGTAGTCCCCGATCAAGCGGCGGCTCTCTCGCGTACCGGGCACGCATCCCACCCACTCCAGCGCATAATTCTCCGCTCCGTGGTCATGCACACCCTCGTCGTTGTTTTTGATGTGATCCCAAAGCCCGTAGCAGTAGGCGATCAGATCGTCGCGGATGCTTTCGTGCTCGGTAATAATGTCGTCGCTCTCCCCCATCAGCTCCAGCCACCAATAGCCGTAATCGTTGGCGGCGCTGGAGATCATCGACGTGCGCTTATATTCCTCGGGATCGGGCGACTCGCTACAGTCGATGGTATCACGCATCGAGGCACAGTGAATACGCTTTTTCAGCTGCTCCTCGGTCAGCTTTTTGGCGCAGGCAGGGGGGACAAATTTAACGGGATGCCCCATGTTCCTCGCCTTGAGCAAAATGGTGTTCCCCATGCGGTCGTTGTTTGGCACCGCGGGCGCGTGAGGCTCGTTGTATTCGCTTGCCGCCTCGCTTCCCTGCGTGTATTCCGCCCCTGCGTAATAGCCAAGGGTACCGTTGCCTGTGCAGTCGATAAAGATCGGCGCACGCATACAGTAACGCATTTCGGTGGTGCTTTGCACGCAGTAGATTTCCTTGATCGTATCGTCCTCCACCTCGGTGTCATACATTACGGTATCGTAATAGACGTCAAGATTCGTTTCCTGCTTGGCGGCATTGTGAAGGACCATATCCCAAATGGAATAGCAATAGTAATCGTTGGCGCTTTTGTTTTCCAGCATCAGCTCATACAAAAGACCGCCCTCGGCATAATCCGCCTGCTTCATGCCCTGATCGGCACCCGAAATGTGAATGCGGATCTCGCTGGAAGCATTTCCGCCCAGCATGGAGCGCGCGTGCACCAGAGCAACCTTGGCACCGTTGCGCGCCGCGGAAATTGCCGCGCACACGCCCGACATTCCACCGCCCACAACAACGATCTCATACTGTTTTTCCTCGTAGCGTTCTAATTTTCGTTGCATTTTGCTTTTCCTAAAAGGACCGGATCAGTTCCCGTCCTTGGCGTCCAGCTGCTTCAAATACTCGATGCAGCGCTTCACTTCTTCCACGCCCGTGGGATCAAGCCCCTCGCTCTCCACCACGATCTTCACGCCCATGTCGATCGCCTTCTTGCGAACCGCCTCCACGGGAGCCTGTCCGCTTCCCAGCGATTTTCCGTACGGCTTGCTTTCGGGATCCGCCAGATTTTGCGGAATGCCGTCCTTGAGATGGATGAACTGCAAGCGGTTGCGGTATTGCTCCATGGTTGCAAGCGGATCCAGTCCCGCATTGAACACCCAGAAGGTATCCAGCTCAAAGAGCACATTCGTGCGCTTGACAAGCTCCTCCTCTGCGATCTGACCGTCCTGGTTGGGCAAGAATTCTCTGGAATGGTTGTGGTAGTGCAGGCGCATACCCTCGGCCTCCAGGATCGGCTGCCAACGGTTGATGGTCTCCACGGTTGCCGTTACCTCATCGGCGGTTTTGAGCGGCGCGGAGGGCAAAATGATATCGTTGCATCCAATGGCCTTGTGATAGGCCACGATGCCGTCAAAATCCTCTTTCATCAGCGCAAAGCCCGTGTGGGTACTGCAAACGGTAAGACCGTAATGCCGAAGCATGGCGGCAACCTCGTTTGCGGGCAGGCCAAAAAAGCCGGCCGGCTCCACCATCGAATATCCCATTTCGGCCACGCGGCGCAGAGCTTCCTCATAATGCTCCTTCGCCAGGTCGCGTACACTGTAAAGCTGTAATCCGTAATTCATAATGCTCTCCTTGTTCTGAAAAATACGTGTAAAAGGGAGTTTTTCCCCTTTTATTGTATCACGGGCCGCTCCAAAAAGCAACCTTTATTTCTAAAAAAACCTGAAAATTCCGATTTGTAAAATTGCTTTTCCTCTTTTCGGTTGACAAGAGCCTCTTTTTTCGATATAATATATGTGAGAAAAAATAAAAACAAGGACGGTTGTCAAAATGGATTTTTTACGATTGCTCGAATCGATTCGCACTCCGATCGGCGACTTTTTGATGAGTACCGTAACGCATCTGGGAGAAGAGACCTTTTTTATGGTTATTTCCCTGATCTTCCTCTGGTGCATCGATAAGCACCGCGGCTATTTTCTGCTCTTTACCGGATTTTGCGGAACGGTATGCTCTCAATTTTTAAAGATTCTATGCCGTATCCCTCGCCCCTGGGTAATCGATCCCGATTTTTCGATCGTGGAAAGCGCGCGCGCCGAGGCCACGGGGTATTCCTTCCCCAGCGGGCACACCCAATGCGCCGCCAACGTCTACGGCGGTGTGGCAAGGTCCTCAAAACGCCGATGGGTTCAAATCGTTGGCATCGCGCTCGTTGTTCTCGTCTCCTTTTCGCGGATGTACCTCGGCGTACACACCCCGAAGGACGTTCTGGTGTCGCTGGCGCTTGGCATCGCGTTGGTGCTGATCCTCTACCCACTCATGGAAAGGGCACGGACAAACCCGGTCTATATGTACGCCATCATTGCCGTTGCTTTGGCGATGGCACTTGGAAATCTCTTGTTCGTGGAGCTCACCGCCTTCCCCGCCGACGTGGACCCCGATAACCTCGCCCACGCCGTGGAAAACGCTTGGAAGCTTCTTGCCGCGGTGCTTGGCATGTGCCTGATCTACCCGATCGAGCGCAAATGGATCCGCTATGAGACCAAGGCCGTTTGGTGGGCGCAGATCTTAAAGCTCGCGGGCGGACTCGTGATCGTGATCGCGATCAAATCGCTCCTCAAATCGCCCCTCAACGCGCTGTTCGGCGCCTCGATCGGCGGATGCGTCCGATATTTTGTGATGGTGACGGCGGCCGGCCTCCTCTGGCCCCTGACCTTCCGATTCTTTGCAAGGTTGAAGTAAATGATGAAATCGTCTACAGTAAAAAAATTGGTGCTTTCGGGGCTTTTCCTCGCCATTGGATTTACGCTCCCCTTCCTTACGGGGCAAATTCGGGAGATCGGCAAAATGCTGCTCCCCATGCATCTTCCCGTATTGCTTTGCGGCTTGATCTGCGGATGGAAATACGGCTTGGCGGTGGGAGCGATCCTGCCGATCATGCGCTCTCTGATCTTTGGCATGCCCATGCTCTACCCCAACGCGGTGGCCATGGCCTTTGAGCTTGCCACCTACGGAGCCGTGGCGGGATTCCTCTTTTTCCGCTTTCCGCATCGCTCGGCCGTAGTTGCCATTTACCGCGCCCTGCTCCCTGCCATGGTGGCGGGCCGGTTGGTCTGGGGAGCCGTGGAGGTGGTCCTGCTCGGCTTTTTCGGCAACGGCTTCACCTTTTCCGCATTTCTCGCAGGCTCGATCCTCAATGCCATCCCCGGAATCATCCTGCAGCTCGTTCTGATCCCCACCCTGATGGTAGCCCTCTACAAAACGCGGCGTCTGCCGCTGGAAGCATAAACAAGCATCCCCTTGTCCACCGCGGCCAAATCGCCGCACGGGCAAGGGGATCTTTCTGCTTTTTTACAGATTTTCAAACACAAATTGATAGAGACGGTCGAAAAATCGCTCGTCAGTGGGATACTCGGTAAAGGTGAGCGGCGTTCCCGCCAAGGCGTCCAGCGCCTCCACCACGCGGGTATGCCCCAACGTTTCCTCTAAGCGCTCCAGCAGACGGATATCCTCCAGGGCGTTGGCAAACACCTTTTGGCGGAGCGAGGGAATCGCGCCGTCTCCGTAGGGATAAACGCTGAAGGGATCCCCCGAGGGCCAGGACATCTCGCCGTCGGTCTCCCGATAAGGATCGATCTTGTGCTCCGAAAGGCTGGAGTAGTAGAAATTATAGCCCCAATGCAAAAAGCCTGTGATACGGTATTTGTAAAGCAGGACGCCAATGATACGGGTGCGTGAGGAGGGCATGGCAAAAAACCGGTTGGAAACATCCACGCATTGGCTGCAGCAATAGTATGCCCAAAGTCCAGGCACCTCGGCCTCCAGAAAGGGATCGATATGATTGATCGAGATCACCGGCGTTTGCACCAAGCCCTTTTGGAAAAAATTGAAGTTGGACATGGCATCCATATGCTTACAGCCTCCGATCAGAGGGATCAGAATCGCGTGCGCCTTTTGATAGGACTCCAGGTGATTCTCCCGCGGCTCGTCGGATACGTGGAAATAGATCTGCGACTCGGAAAGCCCAAGCGATTTCAGAAAGGCAAGAGTCGCAGGCACGAATTGACGCAGAAACGCGGCGTATTCCTCGCCCGAGGCGTCGGTCTCCCAACCAAAAATGCGCTGTTCCTTGCCATCTACCATGGCCACTACCTTGGGCGCGTGCGCCGCTCCCCATTGGGTAAACAGGTGGCTCATTTCAAAATATTCGATCCCGATCTGTTGCGCCAGCTCCACATAACGGCGGAGGCGGTCAAAGCCGAACGCGTAGGCATCTCCCCGTTTCTCTACGTCCACCAGCTGTACGGTGGGACGCTCCGTGCCAACGGCGGTATCCAGGGGAGGCGTGACGATGGGCGTGAGGAGCATGTTCATGCCGTGCTCCTTGGCCAGCTTCATGTACTTGCCGATCAGGTCCCAGTGTGCCTCGGAGAAAACCGACACGTGATGCACGTCGGCAATGCAATCGCAGTGGAACCACTGCGTAAAGATCAGCTTTTGCGCCGGCAGCGAAACGTCCTTTACGGTGATGCGATAGGTCACCGTCTGTGTCACGGCTTCCCCGTTTCGCAGATCCAAAAAGGAGACCGTAACGGGATAGTCTCCGGCGGGGCAATCTGCAGGGATTTTCACCGACACCCAAAGGGAGGACCAATGCCCCATCATACCGTGGATCACATTCTCCTCCAACGGAAAGAGCGGATCGGGGAACAGCCCCGGGCGGGCGGTCAGATAGTTTTTATCCTGCCGCTCGGGATAGGCGGGAAGACGGGACGGCACATTACCCACGCGATAAAGGGAAACGTACTCCTTTAATGGCGAGGACACCGCTACCCGAAACGGGTGCTTGGTATATCTAAGGGCGTGCAATCGAAAAACGATCTGAAAGGAGACCTCCTGCCCCCGTACCGCGTACGCGCGCTTGGAGCTGACGCCGCAGATGCGATGGGAAAAGACCTTTGCCAGAGATGACAGCGTACGGAATTGAAAAAACTTGGGTTCTGCCATAACAGTACTCCTCCTGTTTGGTAATTACTTTTATGATACAGGGAAACGGAAGGATTGTCAAGATATTTTTTAAAATGTGCCTGAAATCAAAGATAAAAAAGCGAAACGAAACGGATGCTGTGGGACATGCAGAAGGAATGCTGAAACAGAGTACAAAGCTTTTAAAAAGGGTCCGGGGAAAACGTCTTGAAAGAAGTTTTCCCCGGAAAATATATCACAGCTTCTCTTTTGCTTCGCAGTAGAGGCAACGGCAGATGCCATGCTCGGCGTTGAGAACCTTAAAGATCTGATCCAGCTCCTGCTCCACGGTGGTGATGCAACGGCGGTTTTTGCAGGTCAATTGGTTGTAAATACGAGGCAGACCGTCATCCGGCTCCTCCAAAACGGGATTGTTCACCGCTTCCTCCAAAAGCTTGAGAATCAGTGCCATGCGCATATATTTGCCGTTTGCCACCTGCTTGAAATAGCAGGCGCGCGGGTCCTTGTCGATCTGCACGCTGATCTCGTTGACACGGGGCAGCGGATGCAAAATGGCAAGATCGGGCTTGGAGCCTGCAAGCTTTTCAAGCGTGAGAATATAGCTGTCGCGCAGGCGCAGATAATCCTCGCGGTTGGCAAAGCGCTCACCCTGCACACGCGTCATGTACAGAATATCCAATTCGGGGAGCGCGGCCTCAAGATTGGTGGTCTCGGTATACGTCATACCGTTCTTTTCGATCACCTCATAGCGCACGTAGCTCGGGACCTTCAGCTCTTCGGGAGAAATCAAGACCAAACGGACATCCTCGTAACGGGACAGTGCGGTAATCAGCGAGTGCACCGTTCGGCCGTACTTGAGGTCGCCGCAGAACCCAACAGTCAGTCCGCTCACGCGCCCCTTTTCGCGGCGGATCGTGAACAGATCGGCCAGCGTTTGCGTGGGATGGCTGTGTCCGCCGTCACCCGCGTTGATCACGGGCACGTCAGCGTTGCGGGACGCCACGTAGGGTGCGCCCTCCTTGGGATGGCGCATGGCGATAATGTCCGCGTAGCAGCTGATCACCTTTGCGGTATCCGCCACGCTTTCGCCCTTAGCGGCCGAGGACGAGCTTGCCTCGGAAAACCCGATCACGCTTCCGCCCAGCTCCAGCATCGCCGCCTCAAAGCTCAGACGCGTGCGCGTGGAGGGCTCAAAGAAGAGCGTTGCCAGCTTTTTGCCCTTGCAGGCCTCGGCATAGCGCGCGGGATCGGCAATGATGTCCGCGGCGGTATCCATCAGCGCGTCCAGCTCTTCCACGGAAAAATCCAGAATATCAATCAAACTTCTCATGTCTTTTCTCCGTTCGGATCCACCTTGGTTCAGGCCTTGGCTCCGTTGATCTTCAAGTAATTTTTGATACGGGTCACGTTTTCTTCATTCTTGGGGTCACCCTCGAGATACTCAATGATATCATATACGTCCACGATCGAATATACCGGGAAGCCAAACTGCTCCTCGATCTCCTGCATCGCGCCCTTTTCGGTCTGTCCCTTTTCCTTGCGGTCCACCATGATAAAGGTGGCGGCAACCTTTACGTTCTCCAGGTGCGACAGGATCTCCATGCTCTCGCGGATCGCAGTTCCCGCCGTGATCACGTCCTCAATGATCACCACCTCTTCGCCGGCCGTGGGAACGTATCCAACGAATACGCCGCCCTCGCCGTGGTCCTTGACCTCCTTGCGGTTGAAGAAGAAGGGGACGTTCAGTTCCTGCTTGGAAAGCGCAACGGCTGCGGAAACAGCCAGCGAAATGCCCTTGTAGGCAGGCCCGTACAAAACCGCCTTCTTCGCGCCCAGCTTTTCAAAATACGCCTTGGCGTAGAACTCGCCCAGCTTTGCAATGTCGTCACCGGTCTTGATCATGCCGGCGTTGATAAAATACGGAATCTTTCTGCCGCTCTTCGCGGTGAAGTCACCAAATTTCAATACGCCCGCACCTTCCAGAAATTCAATAAATTCTCTTTTATATGCTTCCATTTTCTATCCTCCTATGATTTGGAGCTTGCGGGGGAAGGAACTTTTCGAGCATAAGCTTCGTTAACGTAATGTTTTCTGGGGAAAACTTCTTGAAAGAAGTTTTCCCCAGACCCCTTTCAAGAACTTTACACACATTTTTATTGCAAAATTGGTTATTTTCGTGCTCTTTAAATAGACAATAGCTCTCGCTACCGTATTGGGACCCACGACCCAAAACGGTCCACAAGATAGTTTTCTCATGGAATGTTTATGTTTTTACGTTAACGGAGCTTTCGGGAGAAAAGTTGCCTTCCCCCGCCCCCCCATCTTCAAAAGCTTTCAACAGTTTTTTAAAATGAACGGTGTCCCCAATCCTTTTTTAAAGTTTTGGGGGTTCAAGGGGGCTTTTTCAAAAGGCCCCTTGGCCGCGTCCTTTAATCTACGAATTCCGCAATGCAACGCTCGTAAGCGGCCACGGGATCATCCGCGGCAGTGATGGGACGGCCGACCACGATATAGTCAGAGCCGATCCTCTTTGCCTCTGCGGGCGTCATCACGCGCTTCTGATCTCCAATGTCCCCATCGGCAAAGCGAACGCCGGGGGTCACGGTCAGGAACTTCTCGCCGCAGGTCTCATGTACCTTGCCGGCCTCCAGAGGAGAGCAAACCACGCCGTCCAGTCCGGCGATCTTGGCGTTGTGCGCGTAGTGCATCACCACGTCTGCAATCGGCTCCTTGATCAGCAGATCTTTTTCCATGCTCTCCTGATCGGTGGAGGTGAGCTGGGTAACGGCGATGAGCAGCGGACGGGTTCCGTCGGGACGGGTAAGTCCCTCAAGCGCCCCCTCCATCATGCGAACGGTACCTGCCGCGTGCAGATTGGTCATATCCACGTCCAAACGGGACAGGACCGCCATCGATTTCTTTACGGTATTGGGAATGTCGTGCAGCTTAAGATCGAGGAAGATCTTATGTCCGCGCTTCTTGATCTCGCGCACGATCGAGGGTCCCTCGGCATAGTAAAGCTCCATGCCGATCTTCACAAACGGCTTTCTGCCTGTAAATTTATCCAAAAATGCAAATGTTTTTTCCGCGCTGTCAAAGTCACACGCGATGATCACGTCTTTTCCCATTCCTGTACTCCTCCGATAATATCTTTCAAATTTTGGATCCCGTATTTTTCCATCACCGCAGGCAGATCGCGCACAATATCGCACGAAGCATACGGATTCACAAGATTTGCCGCGCCAACCTCTACCGCGGTAGCACCCGCCAGCATCAGCTCGATCACGTCCTCGGCGGTCGTCACACCGCCCATCCCCACCACGGGGATCTTCACGGCATGCGCCACCTGATACACCATTCGTACCGCCACCGGGAAGATGGCAGAGCCCGAAAAGCCACCCATTCTGTTGGCAATGACGGGCTTTTTGGTGCGCAGATCGATGCGCATACCCAAAAGCGTATTGATCAGGCTGATGCCGTCCGCGCCCGCGTCCTCGCACGCCTTGGCAATGCTGACGATGTCGGTCACGTTGGGAGAAAGCTTGATCAGAACCGGCTTTTTCGTTACTTTTTTCACCGCCGCGGTCACCTCTGCCGCCGCCTCGGGCGACGTACCGAAGCTCATGCCGCCTCCGTGTACGTTGGGGCAGCTGACGTTGACCTCCAGCCAGCCCACCTGCTCGCAAGCATCGAGCTTTTCACAGGTCGCGGCATAATCCGCCACCGAAAATCCGCTCACGTTTGCCATCACAGGCTTGTGAAAGCACTTGGCAAGATTGGGGAGCTCCTCGGAGATCACCTTGTCCACCCCGGGGTTTTGCAGTCCTACGGCGTTGATCATGCCCGCGGTGCACTCGGCAATACGGGGCGTGGGATTACCGAAGCGAGGCTCCAACGTTGTGCCCTTGAAAGAGAAGCTTCCCAGACAGTTGATGTCGTAAAGCTCGGCAAACTCATAGCCGTAGCCAAACGTGCCCGATGCGGGAATGATGGGATTCTCCATCTCAATGCCGCACAGATTCACCTTCATTTCTGCCATAAGATCTCCTCCTTTCGCAGCACCGGTCCGTCCTTGCAAATGCGCTTGTTGCCCACCAGCGTCTTGCAGGAGCATCCCATGCAAGCGCCAAAGCCGCAGCCCATGCGCTCCTCAAAGCTGAACTGTCCGCCCGTTTTGGAGGCGTTCCAGACGGCTTTGAGCATCGGCTCGGGACCGCAGGTATAGAAGTAAGTGTAGTCGATATCCTTCATTGCGTCGGTGACAAAGCCCTTGACACCGTAGGAGCCGTCGGCCGTTGCAACCGTCACGTCGGCGCCGAGCGCGCGGAACTCATTCTCGTAAAAGACCTCGTCCTTGGTGTTAAAGCCAAGGATCACCGACACCTGTTTTCCCATGGCGATCAGATCCTTTGCCAAGAGGTACATGGGGGGCACGCCAACGCCGCCGCCCAGGAGCAACGGATGCTCGCCCGCATCGGTCAGATCGTAGCCGTTGCCAAGGCCTGTGAGGATGTCTACCGACTCCCCTGCCTGCATGCGGCTCATTTTTTCGGTGCCCTTGCCCACCACCTTATACACGATGGTAAGCCGGCCGTCGACCCTGTCGCAGACCGAGATCGGTCTGCGCAGGTAAAAGCCGTCGAGCAATAAATTCACAAACTGTCCCGAAACCGTGATCTCGGAGGTATCGCCCTCCAGCACCATGCGGTACACGGTTTTGGTCAGTGCCGTATTTTCCTTGATGAGAAAGATTCCCTGCTTCATATCCGCTCCTTATCAGGCGTCGATGGTGGAAATGCAGAGCGTGGTCTCTTCCAGAACGTCGAGAAGCACGCGCACGGTATCAAGAGAGGTGAACATGGTCACGTTGTTCTCGGTCGCGTAGCGGCGGATCTTAAAGCCGTCCTTGGTAGTGCCCATATCGCCGGGGTCGCTGGTGTTGATGACGTAGGCGATGTGTCCCTGACGGATCGAATCCCAGATCTCGTCGCCGTCCTCCTCGATCTTTTTGAGCACGTGCGTGCGAATGCCGTTCTGCTTGAGGAACTCTGCGGTTCCCGCCGTTGCCTCGATGTTAAAGCCGAGGTTGTAGAAGCGGCGGATCAGAGGCAGCGCCTCCTCCTTATCCTTATCGGCAATGGTGGCAAACACGGTGCCGTAATTCTGCAGGTGCATGCCCGATGCCTGAAGAGCCTTGTAGAGCGCGCGGTTGAGCTTGTCGTCGTAACCGATCGCCTCACCCGTGGATTTCATTTCGGGCGAGAGGTAGGCGTCCAGACCGCGGATCTTGTTGAAGGAGAAGACCGGAACCTTGACGTACCAGCGGTTCTTCTCGGTGGGATAGATATCAAAGATGCCCTGCTCCTTGAGGCTCTTGCCCAGAATCACCTCGGTTGCGATGTCAGCAAGGCTGTACCCCGTTGCCTTGGAAAGGAAGGGCACGGTACGCGAGGAACGCGGATTGACCTCGATGATATAAACGTTTTCGTCCTGATCCACGATAAACTGGATGTTATAAAGACCAACGATGCCGATGCCAAGGCCCAGCTTCTTCGCATACTGCAGAATGATGCCCTTGACCTTGTTGGAAATACTGAACGTGGGATACACGCTGATCGAGTCGCCCGAGTGGATACCCGTGCGCTCTACCAGCTCCATGATGCCGGGCACGAATACGTCGCGCCCGTCGCAGATGGCGTCAACCTCAACCTCTTTACCGATGATATACTTATCAACCAGAACCGGCTTGTCCTCGTCGATCTCCACGGCGGTTTTGAGATAATGGCGGAGCTGCTGCTCGTTTGCCACGATCTGCATCGCGCGTCCGCCAAGCACAAAGCTGGGGCGCACCAATACGGGGTATCCGATGCGAGCCGCGGCGGCCACGCCGTCCTCGATCTTGGTCACCGCCTGTCCCTCGGGCTGCGGAATCTGCAGCTCCTCCAGGATCTTTTCAAACAGGTCGCGGTTTTCGGCGCGGTCGATGGCCTGGCAGTCGGTGCCGATGATCTTCACGCCGCGCTTCATCAGCGGCTCGGCAAGGTTGATCGCGGTCTGTCCGCCAAGCGACGCCACCACTCCCTCGGGCTCTTCAAACGCCACAATGTTCATCACGTCCTCGGGCGTGAGGGGCTCGAAGTAGAGCTTGTCTGCCGTGGTATAGTCGGTGGAAACGGTTTCGGGGTTGTTGTTGATGATGATCGCCTCGTAGCCGGCCTTTTTGATGGTCTGCACGGCGTGCACGGTGGAATAGTCAAATTCCACGCCCTGGCCAATGCGGATGGGACCTGCGCCAAGCACGATGATCTTTTTCTTGTCGGTGAGGCGCGAGGCGTTCTCACCCGTGTAGGAGGAATAGAGATAGGCGATATATTTGCCCGTGTGGAGCGTGTCCACCATCTTGAATACCGGCTTGATGCCGAGCGCTTTGCGCATCTCAAAGATGTTGATCTCGTCGGTGCCCCAAAGCTTTGCAATGAACTTATCGCCAAAGCCGAGGATCTTTGCGGCGCGGAGCACCGTTTCGTCGCCCTTCTTCTCCCGGAGAAGCTCTTCCATCTTCACAATGCGTTCGATCGATTCCAGGAAGATATCGGTGATCTTGGTCGCCTCGTGCAGCTCCGCCACGCTGTGTCCGCGGCGGATCAGCTCGGTCACGGCGTAAATATTGTCATCCTTGGATTCCTTCAGATATTCAAACAGATCCGCATCGCCCATGCCGTCAAATTTGGGATGGTGGAAATGGCAAACGCCGGTCTCCAGCGAGCGAACCGATTTGAGGAAGCACTCGTCCAGCGTCGAGCCAATGCCCATGACCTCGCCCGTTGCCTTCATCTGGGTGCCGAGCGTGTTGGGCGCGGAGGTGAATTTATCAAACGGGAAGCGCGGGAATTTTGCCACGATATAGTCGAGACAGGGCTCCATGGCGGCGGTTCCGCCGGCAACGGGGATCTCCTCCAATGCCATACCGACTGCAATTTTTGCGGTCACGCGTGCAATCGGGTATCCGCTCGCCTTGGATGCAAGGGCCGAGGAACGCGACACGCGGGGGTTGACCTCGATGAGGAAGTATTCGCTCGACTCGGGGTTGAGCGCGAACTGCACGTTGCATCCGCCCTCGATCTTGAGTTCCTTGATGATCTTGATCGCGCTGTCGTTGAGCATTTTGAGATCGTGCTCGTTCAGCGAAAGGATCGGCGCCACGACGATCGAGTCACCCGTGTGGACACCAACGGGATCCACGTTCTCCATGCCGCAGATCGTGATGGCGTGGTCGTTGGAGTCTCGCATAACCTCAAATTCGATCTCCTTATACCCCTTCACACTCTTCTCGATCAGCACCTGATGCACGGGCGAGAGCTTGAAGGCGTTGCGGCCGACCTCGATCAGCTCCTCTTCATTGTAAGCAAAGCCACCGCCCGTACCGCCAAGCGTGAACGCGGGGCGAAGAACCACCGGGTATCCAATCTCTTTCGCCGCCTTCTTTGCCTCTTCCAGGTTATACGTGATCTCGGAAGGAATGGTAGGCTCGCCAATCGATTGGCAGAGCTCCTTGAACAGCTCGCGGTCCTCAGCGCGCTCGATCGATTCGCTGCTGGTTCCGAGCAGCTCTACGCGGCATTCCTTCAGAACACCTTTCTTTTCGAGCTGCATGGCCAGGTTGAGTCCCGTCTGTCCGCCAATGCCGGGCAGGATCGCGTCGGGGCGCTCGTAGCGCAGGATCTTCGCGATATATTCGAGCGTCAGCGGCTCCATATACACCTTGTCCGCAATGGTGGTGTCGGTCATGATCGTTGCGGGGTTGGAGTTGACCAGAACCACCTCATAGCCCTCCTCCTTGAGCGCCAGGCAGGCCTGGGTTCCCGCATAGTCAAATTCTGCCGCCTGACCGATCACGATCGGTCCCGATCCGATGATCAGTATTTTTTTCAAATCCGTTCTCTTTGCCATTTTTGATTGCCTCCCGAAAATTTATGATAAATGATTCAAAACTACGTGACCGTTATGAACGGTGAGCAGGTGCTTGCCGCAAAGCCTCATGCCGGCCAGCGGCGTTGCGCGTCCCCGGCTCAGGAACGCGTTGGGGTCCACGGTATATTCCGCATTCAGATCCCAGAGAGAAAAGCTGTTTCCAAGCGGAATCCCAAAGCGCTTCCGCGGGTTGTAGACCATCAGATCCATCAGGCGCTCCATCGAAAGAATGCCCTCTTTCACCAGCTTCGTATACAGCAGAGGGAACGCCGTTTCGAGTCCCACGATGCCAAACGCACTGTTGGCAAGCCCTCGGGACTTCTCCTCCGCCGAGTGCGGCGCGTGGTCGGTGGCGATCATATCGATCGTACCGTCCAAAATCCCTTCCACCAGCGCCTCCCGGTCGGTCCTGTCGCGCAGCGGCGGATTCATTTTAAAGCGTCCGTCCTCCTGCAGGTCGCCATCGTCCATCACCAGGTAGTGCGGCGCGGTCTCACAGGTGATATCCACTCCCTCGGCCTTTGCCCTTCGGATCGCCTCCACGCTCTCCTTGGCCGAAATGTGACACACGTGATAGGCACATCCGGTCTCCTTTGCCAGCGCAATGTCGCGCTCGATCTGAAGGTATTCGCTCTCGGAGCAAATGCCCTTGTGTCCGTGGGCTCTGGCATATTCGCCGTCGTGGATATAGCCGCCGTGCAGCAGCTCGTTGACCTCGCAATGCGCCACGATCATTTTACCAAGCGCCTTGGCCGTTTGCATGGCCTCGCGCATTCGTTCGTCGCTTTGTACGCCGCGTCCGTCATCCGAAAACGCAATGGCGTCCCGCGCCATTCCCTGCATATCGGAAAGCGCCTCACCGCGCTCCCCAACCGTAATGGAGGCGTACGGATACACGTCGATCACCGCGTTTTTACGGATCAGGGCCAGCTGCTCCTCCAGATGTTCCGCACAATCGGGCACGGGATTGAGGTTGGGCATGGTGCAAACCGCGGTATAGCCGCCCTTTGCCGCCGCCAGCGATCCGGTTTCGATCGTCTCCTTATAAGAAAAGCCCGGCTCGCGAAAATGCACGTGCACATCGCAAAAGCCGGGAAGGATCGCGTATTGATCCAATGCTTCAGAAAGAGAGAAACGGGCAGCCAAAAAAGCCTTTGCAAAAGACTTTACTTCTTCGGTGTTCATCATTTGATTCATCCGTTTCATGTTCTTTCTCCTTTGATTTTTTCATCCTCGCTTGGGTCACAAATATAAACGCCGCTCTCGCCGTCAACCTCGTCCAGCAAAACCGAAACCAGCTCGCTGTGCGCGGTGGGAACGTTCTTTCCCACGTAATCGGGTCGGATCGGAAGCTCGCGGTGGCCGCGGTCGATCAACACCGCCAGCTGGACCGCTTGCGGACGCCCATGGGCAAATACCGCCTCCAGGGCCGCGCGGGTGGTTCGCCCCGTATACATCACGTCGTCCACCAAAATTACCGTCTTGTCACGAATATCACAGGGAATGTGACATTCCTCGGCAGCGTGTTGCTTTTCCTGTTCGGTCATATCGTCGCGGTGAAGCGTGATATCCAAATATCCTCTGGGAACCTCCACGCCCTCAAAGCGTTTGATGTTTTCGGCAAGCATGGCCGACAGCGGAACACCGCGCCGCTTGATGCCGAGCAGACAAATATGCTCCACGCCCTGATTGCGCTCGATGATCTCGTGCGTAATGCGCGCCATGGCGCGGGAAATTGCGGTCAGATCCATGATCTGCGCTTTTTTCTTCACGTCAAGCCCCCCTTTTTGGGTAACAAAAAAATCTTACCGAGCGCGGTAAGATTCACACAAATAGTCCTCCACCCCCGGTGCAGGCTTTGTTATGCTCATCTTCCCGACATCTCTGTATCGGCTTAAAGATTTCTTTTCCGATATTATAGCACAAAGTCTTCGCCTTGTCAATACGAACCAAAGATTTTTTTGCATAAAAAACGCATTTTTTTGGGATCGGCAGGCAATCGCCTTTTGCCGATCCCAATGTTGCGACACAAATGAAATCATCCTCAAACCATATCAATCGATATCCTCAACAACCTCCTCTGGCTTGGTTTCAAGCAACTCGGGGTTTTCCACGTAGCGCTTGATCAGCTTGAAGGCCGATGCATAGTAGTAGCCGTCGCAAATTCTCTCGTCGGTCACTACCTTCAGCTCGATGTACTTTTTCGTGCTTGCCTTGCCCTCGCTGTCCACCTTCACCACCGAGCGGCGTCCGCCGTAGGCAATAAAGATCGGCAGGTTACCAAAGTTATAAATATGATGATAGATCGGACGGATGCCCAGGGAGCCCATACTGGTGATGATCATCGACCCGTGGAAGGGACTGAGCCACAGCAGCTTTTTGGGGAGCCAACCGAAATAATCCATAAAATTGAGCAGCTTGACGGTCCAACGGCAAAGCAGACCGGGAATGAGCGAGAGGATCTTGTTCAGCTTGTCAAACGAGGTCTTGTCCTCGGGCTGATTCTTGATCTCGGTTACCACCTTGTTGAACTTTTCGTAAACCTCGTCCACGGTATCGTCGGGCTCAAAGCGCACCTTGATACAGGTGTCGGGAGAATCCAGCGAAAGCGTCTTTTTGATGGTCATAACAACCTGAATATCGTTTCGCGCGTAGATCTTCTGCCCGCTGACAAAACGGTTGATCCCGGGGCGCTGCGACACCGTGCGCAGATACGCCGCGATCATCACATGCAAAAATCCAAAGTCGGTCTTTCCCTCGCGCACCTTGCCGCGGCAAAACTTATCGGTTTTCGTTACGTCAAACATATCCGAATAGGTGTTGCAGGCGTCGCAGCGTTGCGGCATCACGTAGGGCATAAATTTGTTCATGGGGTTAATGGTACGCAATTTGCGGCCATCGGAGCGGTCTCCGAAACGGCGGCGTCTCTTCTTTTTTTCGGGCGCTTCGGGCGCGGGAGTCTCCTGCTCTTTTACCTCGGGCTCCTGCACCGCAGTTTTTTCGTCAGTCATATGTAAACCGTTCCTTCCAAGAACCCCTGTGGGATTCCTTTTTTAAATGTACGTTTATATTATAAACAAAATTTAACAAACAATCAAGCGATTTTATAAAAAATTTACGAATTCGGTTGAAAAAAACGAAAAAATGCGGTATAATTAGGAAAAGAAACCCATTGAGAAAGGCAGTTTGGCATGAAGCACGTAGATATTTACACCGACGGAGCCTGCCGCGGCAACCCCGGAAGAGGTGGCTGGGGCGCGGTTTTGGTTTATCACGGCATCGAGCGGGAGCTTTCGGGTGGCGAGGCCATGACCACCAACAACCGCATGGAGCTCACGGCGGCAATCGAAGCGCTCTCGGCTCTGCGCGAGCCCTGTGAGGTTACCCTGACGTCCGACTCCAAATATATGATCGACGCCGTTACCAAGGGCTGGGCGCAGTCCTGGCGGGCGCGCGGCTGGAAAAAAGCCGATAAAACCCCTGCCCTCAATCCCGATCTTTGGGAGGAACTCCTAACGCTGTTGACGCGTCATAACGTGACGTTCGTTTGGGTGAAGGGACACGACGGACACCCTTACAACGAGCGCTGTGACCGCCTTGCCACCGCCTTTGCCGACTCTCTGGCCGATACCGATGCATAAGCCGTCGAAAAACCTCCACATATCAAAAAACAGCAGTGCTTCTGAAAGGACCTCAAACATGAAAAAATATTGGAATCTTTTTTGGATCATGCTAAAAATCGGTCTCTTCACCTTTGGAGGAGGCTACGCTATGATCGCGCTGATCGAAGCAGAACTGGTATCCAAAAGGAACTGGATCGAAAAAAATGAATTTCTGGATATCATCGCAATTGCGGAATCCACCCCCGGCCCCATTGCCATCAATGCCGCCACCTACGTTGGCTACCGCAAGCTTGGGATCCTCGGTGCTCTTACGGCAACCGTGGCAATTTGCATCCCTTCCTTTGGGATCATATATGCGATCTCTCTTTTTTTTGATACCTTTCTTTCTTTTCAACCGGTGGCAAACGCCTTTCGCGGCATCCAGGTATGCGTCATTTGGCTGATTCTGTCCGCCGGGATCAAGCTATTGAAGCAACTGAAAAAAACGGCGTTCAATGCTGTCATTTTATTTGGTGTCATGCTGGGAATGATCCTCTGCACCCTATTCTCCATCCATTTTTCAACGATTTTCTATATCCTCATTTCGGGAGGAATCGGAGTATTGCTCTATTTGATCCGTTTGCTTCGGAAAAAGAACGGGCAAAAGGAGGGAGAGCCGTGATTTATCTCGAATTATTTCTTACCTTTTTGCAGATCGGCGCCGTTTCCTTCGGAGGCGGCTACGGGATGATCTCGCTGATCCGGGAAAAGGTCTTGCAGTACGGCTGGCTCACCGAAGAGGAGCTGCTCAATATGATCGCCGTATCGGAATCCACACCCGGTCCCATTGCGGTCAACATGGCAACCTTTGTCGGCTCCTCGCAGGGGGGAATCCTCGGGGCACTTCTCGCAACGCTTGGCGTGGTTCTCCCATCGTTTGCGATTATTTTGATCATTGCCGCTCTCGTGCAAAACCTTTTCAAATATCGGGGAATTCAGTCCTTTCTCAACGGCATCCGTCCTTGCGTTGTCGGCTTGATTCTGGCTACGGCAATCACAATGTTTATGAGTACACTATTCAACTTTCAAAAGGCGGGAGACCTTCCTGCCGCTGACGGCAAAGCACTTTTGATTTTCGGGATCCTCGTTGCCGTTGCAACGATCTTTCGGCGCCTTGTCAAAAAGCCCCTGTCCCCTCTGTGGCTGATCGCGGTCTCCGCAGGGCTTGGGATGGTGCTATACAGCGTTTAAGACAATGAAAAGGAAAGCGGCCCCAAGAGCGTGCACAATTAGCGGAGAAATCACAAAATCTTTCACCGATACATGGTAGGGGCGAACTGTGTTCGCCCGCGGGCGTTCAAAGAACGCCCCTACGAATAATAAAATGGATATGCAGAAAACAAAGAGTAACCCCGACAGATTTTCAAAATCTGTCGGGGTTCTTCTTGTTCCGTTTGACAAATTGGAATTTATCTCTGTATTACTTTTACAAGTTGTTTAAAATCATCAATCTCAATAATGTCGAGCATATTCCTATTGGGAAGATGATTTACATTATACCAAATCGTACGTAATCCTACAGAAGTTGCTCCTATCACATCCGTTATATAATCATTTCCAACATACAACATATCTTCTTTCTTGACACCAGGATTATCTGACAATATTTTACTTATGGCTATCTGATAAAACTGCTTACTTGGTTTTCGAATGTTATAGTCTGCACTTGAAAAAATATGATTAAAATAATGTGAAATTCCGAAATCATGCAATAATTGTCTTGCTGATTTACCTGTAAAAATACTATTTGAAAGGATATACATCTGGATATCTTGTTTTTGAAGTTCGTTTAGTGTGCTTCTAACATCCTCTAACAAAGTCACTTTTTGCATTCTGTTCATGATATCATAATCAAGCTGTTCAAAGTTTTCTGGTTTTGCAACTTTAAATTTTTCAAAGAATAGCGGAACTTCATCTCTAATTAAACATACTTCTGAATAGTCGTTTTTCCGTTTTTCATATAACGGGAGAAATTCTTCTTCATAACCTATGAATGCGCTTAAAGAACATACATGTTTGAAAAAGGAATTGTATAAATAAGTAATTCCATCATTAAATTCAAATGATATATCTTTCAATACTGTATCGTATAAATCAAAAATAATAATCTTTTTCACAACCCTCATCTCCTCGTCAAATTCTTATTTATCGTTCTGTTTTATCGCCAGTTTCGCCTTTGTATTACAGCGTTGCAAGCAACGCCGGCTTCGGGCAAAGCCCATACCCCTATTCTTCTGCAAAAAAACAATCATATTGCCATCTTATCGGATTCTCATAAATATAATTAGCAATTTTTTCGTAGTCTCGCCAATCACGAATGATGTGATCGTGAAAACCTCTCTGCCATATCACAGCATCATCATATTTACCATGTATCTCTTTAGACGCATTCATTTTAACGTATCCAATTACCTTTGAAATAACGGACCGACCTCGTAGTATCTTGTAACATCTTAAATTTTATATCAGAACCATTTTCCTATGGAAAGTCAACCATACTCCGTAGTAGATCCCTTCGCCACTGCGTGGCTCGGTTTTGCTCCATGCGGCTGCCTCATTGCGCAAAACTTCGACTATGCCCCGCCGTGTCATCCTGAGCTTGTCGAACTTTTGGGGCAAGCCCCAAAAGCACGAGGCGTAGCCGAGTGGGATCTCGGCGGGGCTTCGCTCAGGATGACAGCAAGGACGTTTGTCAAGTTTTAGTTGTTACAACATACTACGGATACACATATAAATATCGGCAGAGGACTTGTTTTCTCTGCCGATTTGTGTTATAATGGAGCTAACGAAAAGGCTCCCTCCCGGAGGGAGCCTTCGGATACGCTCGTGCATCTTTAGGGGTATGGGCTTTGCCCGATGCATTTGTAAAACAAATGCGAAACTGGCGATAAAGAAAAATGAAAGCATTTAATTTGCCGAGGTGAGTGTTTTGATATTTTGGATAGAGAAACAATTCAAAAATGAATATATTGACTCTTCAAAAGAGGCTGGCATCAGATGTGTATTTTCTAAGGAATTTAATGAAGATACCAGAACCGAAATAATGCAATTCATAAAATTTATCAGAGCCAATTATTATTTTCCCATTAGAGTAAAAATATGGTTTGATAACGAAACTCATTTTGTCAATCAAACAGATGGTCATAAATATTATGGAGTTTTTTATGATGGCGATTCTGATAAAACGACATATCCCAAAATTTATATTGCAGCAAAACAGACCGAAAAAAATTCTATAGAAGATATATTGTTTAGCATAGCACACGAATTGACCCATTATTATCAATGGTATTTTCTTGAAGACGATAAACGAACAGACAGAAGTTTGGAAATAGAAGCAAACAAATGGACTAAATATATCCTATACACATATTATTGTGAAAATCCAACCGAATAATATTCTAATTGTAAAACCCCGACAGACTGAAAATCCGTCGGGGTTAATCTTTATTTTCTGCAATACAATTATGGCTTAATGGACCGTCGAGGATGCCGGTCCCTACAAGGAGAAATCAAACTTCCTTATGAGAACTAGCCTTTGTGCCGGTGGTTTTCACTGTGAGCGGTGTTATTCATTTTCGTTGTCCAAAACCTCACTGATATTCTCGTGCATTCTTGAGAGATCGGTTTCGTCCAACAGGTTATCCACCGTCAGCTTTTTTCGCATTTGCTTCTCGGGCTGCATGGCAATGGCGGTTCCTACTGCCAGTCCGGCAATTGCCGTTAACCAAGCTCCCAAGGCGGGGGATGCTCCTGCCTTCTTTTTTGCAACGTTATCAAGAATTTTGAACGTGGATGCAAGAGCCAAGCCGGTCCCCAACAGGGTACACCAATTGCTTCGATTCATAGGAAACTCCTTTTCCGTTACTGCTTGGAGGAGGTCATTTTCAGATAAGCATTGATAAATCCGTCGATCTCACCGTCCATAACCGCCTGAATGTTGCCTGTTTCATATCCCGTACGGGTGTCCTTTGCAAGTGTGTAGGGCATGAACACGTAGGAACGGATCTGCGCTCCCCACTCGATATTGGTTTTGTTGCCCTGAATATCCTCGATTGTATCCAACCGCTCTTGAAGCTTGATCTCCATCAGCTTGGATTTGAGCATGCGCAGAGCGGTCTCCTTGTTCTGAAGCTGGGAACGCTCGGTCTGGCATCCCACCACGATACCCGTGGGCTTGTGGACGATACGGATGGCCGAGTCGGTTTTGTTGATATGCTGACCACCCGCTCCGCTGGAACGGTGCGCGGTAATTTCCAGATCCTCGTCACGAAGAACAACCGCGTCTACATCCTCGAACTCGGGCATGACCTCAATCGAAGCAAACGAGGTCTGGCGGCGGCCGTTGGCGTCAAACGGGGATACGCGAACCAGGCGGTGCACGCCGTTTTCGCTCTTGAGGTATCCGTAGGCATTCAGGCCGTTGACCATGATGGTTGCGCTTTTGATGCCGGCTCCGTCTCCGTCAAGCCAATCGGTGAGCTTGACCTGAAATCCGCTCTTTTCGGCCCAACGGGTGATCATGCGGTACAGCATCTGTGCCCAGTCCTGCGCCTCGGTTCCTCCGGCGCCGGGATGGAAGGAAACGATGGCGTTGTTTTTATCGTATTCGCCCGAAAGAAGGACCTCGATTCTGCGATGCTCCTCCTCGGCAGTAATTTCTGCCAGCTCGGTCTCCACTTCTTCCACAAAGGATTCGTCATTTTCTTCAATTGCCATTTCGGCCAGGGCAATGGCGTCCTCCAGGCGTGCGCAAAGCTTTTCATAGCCCTCAACCTTATCCTGCCCCTGTTTGATTACCTGCAACACCTTGCTGGACTTTTCGGCGTTGTTCCAAAAGTCGGGAGCCTGTGTGTGTGCCTCCAGATCCTTCAGGGATTCTTTCGTCTCCTCAATGCGCAAAGCGGAGCCCAACTCCGTAATGCTCTCGCGCAGAGCGATCAATTTGTATTTTGCGTCTTCCAATGCAACGATCAAAAGGTACCTCCAACGCCGTTCCCGGCGTATCTTTTCTTTAATAGTATTTCCGTGTCACTCCATATTATAGCATGGCGTGGCCGTTCTTTCAATAGGATTTTCAATTTTTTTGTAAAAAGGGAGTTATTTGTGATATTTCGTTCCTTTGAGGATCGAAAAGGAGCGGTATAGCACCTCAAACAGGAGCGGCCGCATCATTTGATGAGGAAAGGTGAGCTTGGACACCGAAAGGCGCAGCTGACAGGACTCCTTGACCTCGTCCGACAGTCCGTGGGAGGAGCCGATGATGCAACAGATCGTACCGGATTGCTGCACGGCCGCATTCAGCTTTTGGGCAAGCTCCTCAGAGGAGAATTGCTTTCCCTCTACACAAAGCGCGATACGGAAGGAACGCGGTGGGATGGCGGCAAGGATTCGCTTTCCCTCCTCAGTAAGCGCGTTTCGGATCTCGGCTTCGGAAGGATTCTCCGAAACACGCGTTTCCTTCAATTCGATCAGCGTAGGTCTGCAAAAAGCGTTCAGCCGCTTCTCATACTCCGAAACCGCCTCCCGCCAATAGCTTTCTTTTAAATTCCCGACAGTGATAACGGTGAGCTGGATCATAAGCATACCTCCGTAATGGCATCGGGCTGCGCCACGCAGATGCGAACGCGATCATCGCCAACGGCAGAGAGGCATTCGTCATAAGCAAGCTCCGGGGTGTTGTTTTCCATGCTTAAGTGCGCCAGCATCAGGTCCTTGGTTCCGCCGGCACACAGGCGAGCAGCAAAGGCGGCGCTTTCGGGATTGGACAAATGTCCGCGCTGTGAAAGAATGCGCTGCTTCAAGTCGTACGGATACGGACCCATTTTTAAAAGCTCCACGTCATGGTTGCTTTCCAGAATCACCGCATCGCACCCGAACAGGCCTGCTTCGATTTCGGCGGTGATGTGTCCGATATCGGTGGCATACCCAATTTTGTAGGCTTGCCCGTTCTCACCGTCGATCTCGATGCGGTATCCTACCGAGCCGCGACTATCGTGCGGAGTGGGGAAGGAGGTAACACGGATCGCTCCCACGGTTTCGGAAAAGAGCGGCGGATGCAAGCATAGGCATGGAGCCACGGAGGAATCGTTGGCCAGCTTATACGCCGAGGCCGTAAGAATGTGTACAGGCACGGGATGCTTTTTGAGAAACACGGGGAGCGCACTGACGTGGTCATTGTGCTCATGGGTGATAAAGACCGCCCGAATATCATCGGGGGAAACCCCTGCCTCGGCAAGCGCCATACAAAGACGCTTGGCGTTTTTACCGGCGTCAATCAGAATATCGGCGCTTGGTGTATGAATGAGAAAAGAATTTCCTGTAGATCCCGAATACAAAGAAACGATGCGCACAGACATCATAAAAGCATCTCCTTGATTTGGGGGAAGAGATACAGGTATACAACATCCGCTAAGAACGCCAGAACAATGGGGATGAGAATTGTGAGTACCCAACGCGAGCGGCGCAAACGCTCCTTCGCATCCTGCAAAAACGCTTGCTTTTCGGCAAGTGTCATGGTATCGGGGAGCATATCGGGGGTGGCGTTTTTCGCAACAAAGCCTCGATTGTAGATCACGTAGTAAATTCCGAGACCGGCGCCAACCGCTAAATAGATGGGGGCAATATAAAGGAACTGCAAGGTTTCCGAAAGAAAGAAATACAGGGTGATCAGGATTGCGGAATTTGCAAGCAGATAAGCCATCAGCTTTTTCTTTTCCTTCAGATTCTTCGTATTACCATTGGGAAGATGATGTTTCAAAACAGTCTCCTTGTCAATCAGAGCTTTACCGCACCAACGGGACGGATACGGAGAACCATGCACCTGCCTGCTCCAAGAGCGGCATCCATGGCAGAGCGGAAGCTTTCTACGTCGGCAGAGGGAACAAAAGCTTGGATCGTGCCCGCAAATCCGCCACCGTGGACGCGCCATGCCGCCTGCTTGCCGGCAAGCAGACGTTCCGCAAGGCAGAGGGCTAACGAGAGCCCCTGTTCATTGACATTTTTGGTGGTATAGACATTTTGCAGATAGCAGAAGGAGGAGCGTCCGGAAGCGATCACGTTTTCAAAGAATGCATCCAGATCTCCCTTTTTGAGAGCCTCTTTTTGGCATGCCACACGCTTGTTTTCCGCAAAGAAATGGAGCGCGCGCATAATAGCGCGGTCGCCAAGCTCCTCGCGAAGGGCGGGGATGGCCGAAATTACGGTCTCTTCATCGGTTTCACGCAGGAAGCGCTTGCCGAGTTTGGCGGCAACGGCCTTCATTTCGGCGGGTACCGAAGCGTAGTCGTCGGTAAGGTCGGCATGATTGCCTCCGGTGTTCACAATGCAAAGATTGTAACCCGCGGCGGTAATATCAAAGTCTACCTGTTCGATCACAGGCTTGGAGGGGTCTGCAAAATCAATGGCCACGATTCCGCCCACGGCGCAAGCCACCTGATCCATCAGCCCGCAGGGCTTACCAAAAAATACGTTTTCGGCATACTGCGAAAGCTGTGCGATCTCCACGTTGCTGATCTTGCCGTCATTGTAAATATAATTGAGAATATTTCCGATCATATCCTCAAATGCGGCGGAAGAGGAGATGCCCGATCCCTTGAGAACGTTGGAGGTGGTGTATGCATCAAAGCCTCCCACCTGATGTCCGTTTTTGCGGAAGCCGGCAACCATGCCGGCAATCAACTCGTCGGAGTGTCCTTCGGGAACTGTACGCGGCTGCGTAAACGCGTCGATGTCGATCACATCCTCTTTGAATCCCTCGCTTTTTACGCGAATGATATGATTTTCGGAGGGAGCGGCAACGGCGATGATATCGAGGTCGATCGATGCGGCGATCACACAACCGTGGTTGTGATCGGTGTGGTTTCCCGAGAGCTCGCTGCGACCCGCAACCGAATAAAGAGCTGCGTCGCGGTCGGTTCCGTAAACCGAAGCAAACGAATCCACGGCGGCAGCATAACGTGCTCTCTGTGTTTCCACAGCGGCAGAGCCGTAAATAAAAGCAAAACGTTCATCAAAGGTTCCGTTTAAAATGGCAGCTTTCAATTGTGCGGTTTTCATAGTTTTTTTCCTTTCCGATAGGGTCATTACCTTACTATTATATCATATATTTCACGCGGAATCAATGCCTTTTTCCAAGATTTCGATATTTTATTAGAATCTCATCCCCAAAAAGAGCAGGGGCCTCTCTTTTTCGGAGAGCCCCCTGTGTAGCGAAAATGGATTTATGTGGATTTCTTGATCTGCGGGATGGCCGAAACAGCAGTAGCTGCTGCGGAAGTGATCACGATTTCGGGTAGCATGTAGAGCCCGTTGTAGACCACCGAGTAGAGCAGCGCCAAAGCATTGCCGGAAACATGATGGAGAATGGTTTCTCCAAGCTTGAATCCCTCCTGAGAGAAGAACCACTCGGCCCATGCACCGTAGAAAATGTATCCGGAAACGATGTGTACCAGATAGCGGAGCGAGAGCGCAACGACCGTTCCAAGCACTAAGGCAACTGTTTTGTTACGGATACGGTTGCGGAAGATGCCGCCAAGTCCTAAAACGGTGTAGGCGATCACGTAGTCGAGGAGCAGGATCCAGATCGCCGCGGCGTAGCCCATGAAATCCTCGGAGTTTGGCAAAAACAAAGCCATGATGGTGGATCTGCCGGTGCCGAGCATGAGATCCATCAGGATTTGAAGGATGGCATAAACGGCAGAGGAGAAGAGTCCCCATTTCAGCCCGTACATATAGGAGACGATTACGATGGGAAGCATGCTTGCAATCGTGAACCCGCCGCCAAAGGGCAGGTTGAGGAAGGGGATGAGCCCGCAAACAACGGCGAGAACCGTTGCAATTGCGAGCATCATGGCAGAGACGGTGAGACGTTTGGTTTTTTCGATGTGCATATCAGCACCTCCTGAAAATAAAATTTGACCGCACGAAATCTCCGTGCGGTCAAATTCGCGGTGAAGAAACAGAACATCCGTTTACTCCATCTATGGAAATCTCCCTACGCCGGTATTATCCGTATCAGGTAAAAGGGTTTGGCAATCGCCATCTCAGCCGTCTGTTTTAGACAGCACCCCCGATTTTATGCGGTTCGTTGGTATTATAGCACGCCAACAGGCTTTTGTCAAGTAGGGTTGGAATTCTTTTTTCATTCCTTTTTCGTTTTTAAAGCTTTTTTTCTTGAAATCGTTGACTTTTTTTGCGCTTTGTGCTATACTAAAAAAGTGAGGATTCCGATCCTCAAAATACATAAAGGAGAAAGTAAAATGGCAAAGAATACCCCTTGGACCGGTGCTTACGAGGCTCTGCCGAAGATTGCAAAGATCATCATTCAGGTGCTTCTCGGAGCCATCGTTGGCGGAGTTTACAGAATCGTTCGCTACCTGGAAACGAAGAACGTAGTTACTTTGGTGGTTGGTATTTTGGCATTGATTCCGCCCATTAGCTTTATTACCTGGGTGGTTGATCTCGTAACCGAAATTACCCAAAACAAAATCAGCGTTCTGGCTGACTGATGCGATGGAAACAAAAGACCCGTTTGACGGTTGTCAAACGGGTCTTTTGTTTTAATTTATTTGACCGAGATTACGGCGCGGGAATCTCTGCGGGAAGGGTGGTGGAGGGGGAATCTACCGATTCTCCGGAGAGCGCGCCCGTGCCAAGCCCCGCGAGGAGTGCATAGAAATCCTCGGAGCTGAAATAGGTGGTGGGGAGCTCGCCGTTCCACTTTTGGATGTAGTAGTAGAGAAGGAGCTGGTGCACGTCCTCCTGTGTCAGGTTTTCGGGATCCTTTGCAAAGATATCACGAACCTGACCGATCACGGCGGCATCCTTCTGACCGGCATACTCGGCAGCATCGGCCTGGATCTTGACCACGTCAAGATCCGCATTTGCGGCAATTACAGAAACCTTGGCTTCTGCCTCGGCCTCGATCTCCGCGCGTTTTGCGGCGGCTTCGGCTTCCATATTTTTTTGCTCCTGTTCGATCTTTGCCTGCTTACTCTTTTGCTCGGCAACCTGCTTGGCTTCCACCGCATCGGTAAATGCATCGGAGAAGTCGAGATTTTCTATCGAGGCATCTACTACCACGATATTATAGGCATCCAGCTTTTTCGTCAGTACGCTTTTGATATCCTGCGAAAGCTGCGCGCGCTTTTCGAGAAGCTCCTCAGCTGTATATTTGGCAAGCTCACTCTTGACTGCCTCCTGTACACGGGGGGTGATAACGGTATCGTAGTAGGAAACACCGATGTCTTTATAGATCATCTGTGCATTGGATTTGGAAATCTGGTAGTTGAGCGTATAGGTTACGTTCACCTCCTGAATATCGGAAGAGAAGCAGGAGAGGTCGATCGAGGCCTTTTGATTTCGGTTATCCATATTGACTACACTCTTCCAAGGAGCGCAGAAGTGAACACCGGCTTCATAGGTCTCGTTTTCCACGCGCCCGAAGATCGTTACGATTCCGGTGTGGCCCGTGGGAACGGTGCGGATGCAGCTGACCGAGATCATGACAATGGCAACCAATGCCAGCGCTATCGCGGGGAGCGTGCGGGTGAGGAATCGGTTCTGTTTGGCCTTTACACAGACAACAGCCACCGAAGCAACGAGGATCAAACAACCTACAACAAATAATGCAATCATATTTTTTCTCCTTTCTTGCCGATTTCTTACGGCACTATGATTGTAAATATATAATACCACAATTTTTACATACAGTCAAGTGATTATATAAAACATTTTCGAGATTTACAATTTGTTAATAAATGAAAACAAATATTGCCAATCTTTGTTTTTCAGTGTGAAATTCTTGACTTTTTGGGTCGCTTATGGTATGATATTAATATTCAAAATGAATCTTGCTTTTGTATTTTATAGGATAGGAAATTTTGTTTGTAAAAAAAGGAGAACTCCGTATGACCGGAAAACTGCGATATTTGGGAATTTCAGGGGTAGCCCTGCTTTTATGCGCGGTGGTTTTCATGGGCGTTGTGTTGCATCCGCGCGCAGATGCCACCTCTGTAAATGTATTTGATTATGGACTTTCCTCTACGGAAAGCAATGAAGCAATGTCGGCGGCCGAATTGTTTGAGAAGCTTCTGGGACAACCCCCCACGGCCTCGGAGCTGGCATATCTGAACGAAAAGACCGAATTTTCCTTACTTTATAATGCGGCGATCCCTGCGCACGTGGTAACCGACTACAACGGAGATCTGGGGATCTTAAAGGTAACCGCAAGTCCTTACACCTATACGGCTCAAAACGGAGCAGTTGTGGAGTGGGTCCCGATTGCGGCGCGCGTGGGAGAGGTGAAAAAAACGTTGGAGCTTGCAAACGGCGAGCGGAGCTGTCTCTTTGAAAACTTGTATCATTCCGATGACTTTGAAATGACGATCGATTATTCCTGGGAGGTATCGATTCCAAAGGAACATGCAGGAAGCTTGCTCGGCGCCCCGTATGCGGCAGCGGTTGCCGCATCGAATGCGAGTCGGGACTATGCCGAGCGGATGCAGGAATACGGGCAACTCCTGGAAAAATATCTGGCGTATGAGGCCTATGTGGAATCGGTAAAGGCCTATGAGAAATACATAAATGTGGATCTGCCTGCATACGAGAGAGCGGTGGAGGAATACCGCCCTTACGCCGAATATCTGGAGCGACTTTCCGCGTATGAGGCGTGGCAGCAATACTGGGCCTATCAGGAATTTATGACCGGCGACGTCCAGGAAAAATACCGCGCATACCAGGCGTACCTGGAGCAGCTGAAGCCGATCCGTGCACGCTTGAATATCCTGGAAACACTTTATATCAAGGATAGCCATGGCTGGCAGCTGTATGCTTCGCTGATGGGTGGCACTGTAGAGCAGGTGGTGGATCGCAAGGATGAACTGATTTCCTACAAAAAAGAGTTTGAAAAATGGATCAACAACGCCCAACAGTCCACGCAGGTGCTTAAGAAGCTGATGAGCGAATACGCGGAGCTGAGACAGGCAAAATACGCGTCCGAGCATGAAAAGCTGACCACGCTTTACGCGTTTTACACCAAAAATTATCAAATCCTGACGGCCAACTACGCGCAGCTCTATCAAGCACTCAATACCATGGGGGGCGATTCGGTGGTAACGATGGCTTTGAGTGAAAAGGGCAAGCTGGAGCGTTATTATCAGTTTGTGGGACAGCTGTATGTAACCTGGGCATGTCTGGATGACTCGGTAACGCTTTCCGCCAAGGAGGGCATTTGTGCCGCTTATTTCTTGAATGAAGTGGTAGAGCCGATTCATCTGTTGACCGATTCGGGTGCTTCGCCAAATGGTGTTTTGATGCCTGCGGTGGAGGTTCCCAAGGTGGAAAAGGTAGAGCAGATCGAGCAACCGACTGTTCCCGAGGTGTCCAAAAAGCCCAAATGGTACGGATCGGTTCCCGAGGCTCCCGTGGTGCCCACGGAGATTTCCAAGCCCGATACCTCCAATCCCCCCGCCGTTGCCGAGAACCCCGGCCCGGCTCCGGTGGCTCCTGCCTTGACCAACGGGGAACGTCTTTTGATGGAGGATCTGAACGCCGGAAGACTTTCCAAACGAAAGGCAAGTAAGGAATCGTATTCGTTGGCCTTTGATACTACGGTAGCTACGTCGGTGTCGATCCGAAATCTCAAAACGGTGACCTTTTACAGCGCCGACGGCAAAACCGTGCTCGATCGTCAAACCGTTCATTACGGGGAACGCGTTACCTATCAGGGCCCCGACACAGCGAGAGAATCGGACGAAAAAAGCCACTATCAATTTCTTTGCTGGGTCACGCTCCCTGATCGAACCGAGGCCGATCTGGTTGCATATTCGAACATGAGCGTCTACGCCCACTATTTGGAAAAGCCGCGGTTTTATACCGTGACCTGGATCCTGGACGGAAAAACCGAATCGAAGCGTCTGCAATACGGCGTTGATCCGAATCTGTTCTGCCCGTTTGTAACGAATAAGGATCCCGACCGTGTATATACGTACACCTTTTCGGGATGGGATCGGGAGGTTCTTCCCGTTAGCGGGGACGTGACGTATACGGGAAGCATGCAAAAAGAATTGCGCAACTATCAAGTCACGTGGGTGCTTGGTGACCGTATCGAAACCGTAGAGCTTCCGTACGGCTCTTATCCCTTGTATGCGGGCGATACCTCAAGAGCACCCGACGACTATCGCTATGAATTTTCCGGCTGGGATGCTCCGTTGATGGCCGTAGAGCGTGACGTAACCTATACGGCAGAATATCGAAGGGTTGCATTGGCAACCGATCGCTCGGGGAGCGTTTTGAATGTTACGCAATCCGAGGATGCTCTTACGGTATTTGCCATTGGTGCGCGCAGTGATATTCGCGAAGCAGCCGTTCTTGCAAAGCAGCAGGGAAAGGCGCTGGAGCTTTGCTTGGAAAAGTTCTCGATCCGGATCGAAGCGGATGACCTTGACACGTTACTGAATTCCTATTGCCGACAGATCGGCATTGTTAAGGAGACGAAAGAGGATACCGCCACGGTTTACGAGGTGGGATATCTCAACAGTGCGGGCGTGGCATTGAAGCTTGATGTTGTTGCAAGCGTAACCATGCGTGAAAATGACGAGGACGGTACCTACGTTGGCCGACTTTCAAAGGCAGACGGTTGGTCTGTTCTGGAAGATGGACAGGGGGAAGCTGTTGGCGGATTCGTTTTGCGCGTCAGCGACGTCTATCACGTTGGCATTACCTCTACCGAGCCTTGTAACCTCTCGTATTTCACCGGATTTTTTGAATCGGGTGCCGAGGTGGATCTTTCGGTGATCGGTTGCGTATTTGGGTACGAGATCACGGGAGCTACGCTGCTTTTGGATGACGGAAGCAGGTCTCCGATCCAAAATCTTTGCTTTTTGATGCCGGATCGCGCAGTGGAAGTGGAGCTGACGATTACAAAGATCATTTATCGTGTGTCCTTTACGGTGGACGGTGTGGTGATCCATACGGCACAATACGGGGCAGGCGAAGAGATCCTTCCTCCCGAGGATCCAACGAAGGAAACAGACGGACACTTTTTCTATACGTTCAGCGCTTGGAGCCCTGAGGTGGGAGTTGCGCTGGGCGATGAGAGAGAATTGATCTTTGAAGCCGTCTTTTCCACCACTCCGGTTGGCAGAGAATTTGTGCCGGACCGAAGCCTGTTCTACACGGTTTTGGTCATTGGAATCGTGGGTGTGCTGCTGTTGATTGGCGGTACGGTGACCTTGATTTTGTTGCTCCGCAGAAGAAAACGCAAGCTGACAGTAGCTAAAAAGGAGCTCCCCGCGGTGAAGAAAATAACCGCCGAATCGGAAAGCTCCTCAAACGAATGATATTTTATCCCAATGGATGCGGAGAGGGAAGCATTATTCTGCTTCCCCCGTATCCGGGCGTCTGTCCCACTCCTTTTCAAAGCACAAACGCTTTTGCGAGAGGGGGTGTGGAAAGGCGAGGCGATAGCAAAACAGGCCGATGGGGCAACGGTCGTGCGCGCCGTATTTCCCATCCCCAAGCAAGGGGTGACCGCGGTGTGCAAACTGCACGCGGATCTGATGGGTTCTTCCGGTGTGCAGGCGAACTTTGACCAAGCTATAGCGGCCGTATTCGGGGGATTCGGCGCAACCGAGAACCTCATAGTCCAGAATCGCTTGTTTTACTCCCTTTCGCTCGCGCTCCACCACAAAGGTTTTGTTGCGGTTACGATCGTGAAAGAGCAGGTCGGTCAGAGTTGCGTAAGGAACCTCCGGCTCGCCGTGAATCAGCGCGAGATACTCCTTTTGAAAGGTGTGCGCTTGCACCGATGCGGATAGCCTTGCGGCGGCTTGCGGTGTTCTGGCATATACCATGATACCGCCCACTCCGCGGTCCAGGCGATGAACCACCCCGATGTAGCCATCGGGGTTTCGCTCTGCCAATCGGTCAGCAAATCCGTTTTTTTGCGGGGTTTGCTCCGAAACCAGATCCGGCGGCTTGACGGCAACGGTAATATCGTGATCTTCGTACAGTATTTCCATATTTTTATTCCTCTGTTTCTTTTGAAAGGCGGACAGATGTATGCAACAAGCTCCTATTCATAATCCAATAAATGCTGCGAGGCTTCGAGCGCTTCTTGGGGAGAGAGGTTTGGAGGTGTCCCTTTGTGTGTTTGATGAAATTGATTCCACCAACAGCGAGGCAAAGCGCATGGCGGTGGAGGAAAGGTCTACTCCCGCATTGATCGTTGCCGCGGCGCAGAGCGCAGGACGGGGACGGATGGGACGCAGCTTTTATTCGCCCGCCGATACGGGCGTGTATTTCAGTATTCTCTTTGATGCGGAACAATCCATGGAGACTACGCTTTCGATCACGGGCGCGGCTTCGGTTGCCGTGATGCGCGCGATCCGCAGGCTATGCGGCAAGCAGACCGCGATCAAATGGGTGAACGATCTGTATCTGAACGGCAAAAAGGTGTGCGGGATATTGACCGAAGCCGTGAGTGGCTTAACCGATCTGCCCAAGGTGATTTTGGGGATCGGGGTGAACCTTTCTACCGAGGTCTTTCCCCCTGAGCTGTCTCATAAAGCCGGTTCGTTGGGAGCAAGCGCGCTCTTACGCGAGGCACTGATTGCCGAAATTGTGCGGGAGCTGTGGCCCTATCTTCAAAATCCAACGGATCAAAGCTGGTTGGAGGATTATCGCATTCATTCGTGTGTCATTGGAAAGGAGATCCGCTGGAGCGTGGGCGGAAGCGCCTACACGGGGCGGGCCGTTGGAATTGACGGACGCGGTGCGCTGGAGGTTCGTCTTTCGGACGGAAGCACCGAATATTTGCGCACCGGCGAGATCTCGATCTTTACGGATGAGACAGACGTACGTGTTTGATGACGGAAGAAATGCCGTGGGACATCAGGATCCCTCGGCATTCTTTTTTTGCACGTCTTTTCGGTATTGGGTGGGAGAAAAGCCGGTTTTGCGGCGAAATAGTCCCGAAAAATAGAATTCATCCTCAAAGGATAGATAGGCGGCAATGTCGCGCACCGACATACCCGTTTCGCTGAGCAGCTGACATGCAAGCTCAATTTTGCGGTTGAGAACGTAGCGGTAAGGGGGAATCCCGATTTCCGAGCGAAAGAGGCGCTCGGCCTGTGAGGGGGATTTTTTACACGCGGCGGCGATCTGCTCCAGGCGGATCACGTCGGTTTCGTGACGGTCGATGTAGGCGATCATGGCTTGCACCGGCGTGTGGTATGGGAGGTTTTCCCGATCCTGGGCGCAGGACATGCGAAAAAAGAGCCCCGTAATCAGCGACGCACATTTTTCTGCGGCATTCGGAGCATCGGAATGTGCGGCGTGGTACTGGAATTTCAATAGCAGATCCGAAATATCCAAGGTGGGGAAGTGAAATACGCCGTCCAACCCGTATTCACGGATCATGCGGTCCACCGCCGTTCCCGAAAAGTTGAGCCAGATCTTTTCCCAAGGCTCCGAGCGGTTGCTTTCATAGTGATGATCGTGCCCTTGCGGCAAAAAGTAGGCGTCGCCTGCCTTTGGCGAAAAGGTTTGCCCGTCGATGCATACCTCTCCCGTGCCCGATACGATGTATTCGATGCAACAAACGGAGGAGTTGGGGCGGTGGATGAGATAGTTGCGGTTGGGATAGGTGGTACCGCACATGTGAAAGCGAAGATCCAACCGCTCGGGGAGCGTATCGTTGATATGCTTCATCTGAAAGATCTTTTCCTTTAGCATGTCCATCCCTCCTTCCGTGCTTTTTTGATGGCAGATCATTCTCTTTTTTTATTATAGCAAACTTCCTGTGGATTGTCAAGCGTTTTATAGGGCCTGTCGGAAGATATTGGCAGGTTGTTTTTTGATACGGTTCCGTTGATTTTTATCCTCAAAAATGATATAATAGAACTACGAAAAGACGAACGGAGGGAAGCATGAAACGAAAAGACCATAAGGCACTTGCCTATTATTTAATGAATTGCGCGGAACAGGGACCTCTTTGGAAAAGAACCTGGCACCGCCGTTTTTTTGTTTGGGGATGCATTTGCCCCGACTACGTGCCGTTTACTTATTTGCGCGGATTTCGGCAAAGTCACGCGATGCTGGGGCATCACGCGCGCTATTCGGGCGCATACATTCAAAAAATGATCCAACGCTTGCAAAGGCGCGGAGTGAAAAAACGGCGCGATTGCTTTGCGCTGGGAAAGCTGATGCACTATCTGGCGGATTCCTTTACCTTCCCGCATACGAACGGTTTTACCGGGACGATGCGGGAGCACCGCAGATACGAAAAAGAACTGCATGAGCGTTTTGAAAAACAGCTTTTCAGTGTTCAGATGACAGAGAGGCAAACGGCTTTTCGAGGACGTTTATTGACCGATCATCTCCAACGGATCCGCGAGGAATACGACCGTGCGGGAGGAGGATATGAACCGGACTGTGAGCAGATCTTGTGTTCCTGTGCGGAAGTATTTTTAAGTTTATGTGAGATTTGAGGCGGCAAATAAAAAAGGGACAACTGCCGCAGCGGTTGTCCTCATTTTTTACTCTATTATTTGAAATAATACAAAAAACTCAGATCTGCCTTTTCATATTCTTCCGGTGTAAGCCAGTTGTCATCCGAATCGTCAAAAGCTTGTGTTTTTTCATTGTAGTAGGCTACCGAGTAGCAATAGAGATCGGTGGCGGAATCATGGGTGATCGATACGCGGATGGCGGGGGTCAGCACGCCGTCCTTCCACACGTACTTGGTGGTGCTGTCCACCGTTTTTTCGTTGGAAGGGGCATCGTCGTAGGCGGGCTCATATTCGTAGGAATGGGAGAAGGCAAAGATCGCTTTTAATTCGGCATCGACCGCCACGTTGCAAAGGCCGCTCAGCTCCTCGGATTTTGCAAAGGTCTCTTTTTTTGCATCCCAAAGCCAGCAAAGGTAGGAGACCTCGTCGCCGGCTTTGCCGTCGGCAATCATCAAGTCGAGGTTGCCGTCAAAATTGAGGTCGAGCACCTCCAGACCGTAGTTGCCGCCCAGCGAGCCAACGGTGGCATCTACCTTCACCTTTTGGCTCCAAACGATCTCATCGCCTTGCTTGACCACCAATTGCTTGGCACGAAAATCGGTTCCGCGCACGCAGTAGGTATAGCCGCCTACGGTGGTTTCATATAGCAGATCATGCCGTTCAGCGGCACAGGAGGCCAGGGGAATGAGAAAAACAGCGCATAGAAGAAGCGAGAGCAAACGCAGTTTCATAAAATCGGTTCCTTTCGGCGTATGTGTAAATAAACGGATGCTGCGAGAGAATTCGCAACACCCGTTTTGGCAGCTTCGTCTGTAAGCCGGGTTCTGTCTTGAACGGTCATCAATCTGCGCGCCACGTCACCGTGACGCTTCGGGGAGGATCCCCGTGCCACCTCGGAGCATGCGTCGGACAAACGCCCCTTGAGGTGTTGCTTCGGATAGGGTTTACAGCGGACCTATGTTACCATAGGAACGGGTGAGCTCTTACCTCGCCTTTCCATCCTTACCGCAATTGCGGCGGTTTCTTTCTGTTGCACTTTCCCGACGGTTACCCGTGGCTGACGTTATCAGCTATCCTGTCCTGTGAAGCCCGGACTTTCCTCACGGTAATACCTTGCGGCAACATACCGCGCGACCGTCCGGCGAAGCTACACCGATATTATAACCGAAAAATGGGGAAATGTCAAGAGTTATGTGAGAGACGTTTTTTTCATTTTTTGAAAAGTATGATTGACATTCTGTTTTAAATATGTTATAATGAGGGTGCGACACAAATGAATAATCTTTGAGAAGAAAGTATACATTTTTACTATGGTAAAAATGTATGCTCTGTTTTCGTATACTTCTTTCTCGAAGATTACAAAACATTTGTGTCGCAGCAAAAGGAGCCATACGTTTTTCAGTGCGTGTGACTTCGGTTGCGCGCACTTTTTTGTTTGGAAAAGGAGAAGAAAATGGATACTGAAATTTTGCGCAAGGAAGAGCAATGGAATGAGGATTTTTATCAAAAAGAAGAATTTGAATATGCAGATGCACAGGCAGGGTATGATCCATTGAAGGATGCCAACCTTTACGGTGTTTTGAAAATTGATTATCGGAAAGGGAGTATTCGAGAAGAGTTTCCCAATGTTAATCTTCATAGCGTTTTTTGTCGGATTACAGATCGCTTTTTGAAATCGGCGCCCAATTGCTTTCCTGACTTAACAAGCTGTGAAGAGTACCTTTCCAATCCCACACTCAATCGGTTTTATCATTTGGTGGAAATGGCGCTGGCATTTGCACGGTCCACTCACGTTCGTCTGGAAGTGAATATCGTACCGAAAACAACCGAGGTGAGCTTTCTGTTTACATCCGAAAAGTTCTTTTTGATGTGGAATTCCTTTTCTTTTTTGGAATCTGTTTTTCAACAAGCAAAAAATTTGATGATAGTTGCCGGAGAGTCCGGAATACGTTGCAATATTTCTTTTCCGCTATTTGAAGCAAAGGCTCTGTTAGCGTAATATTTTTTGTGGGGAAAACTTTTGGAAAAGTTTTCCCCAACGTGCTTGCACGTTTTACCCCATTTCAAAACTTTCCGCACATCTTTCTTGCTAAATTGGTTCGTTTCGTGCGCGTTTCGCAATAAAAATGTGTGTAAAGTTCTTGAAGGGGCGTGGGGGAACTTCTTTCAAGAAGTTCCCCCACAAAAAGTATCGTTTATGTTCAAGCCCCCCACAAATATCAATACATTTTATATTTCAATCTCAAATTATCCGCGATCATGGCGATGAATTCACTATTCGTGGGCTTGCCGCGGTTGTTTTGGATGGTGTAACCGAAATAGG
>JAFVOP010000033.1 GCA_017505745.1 Clostridia bacterium | reverse complement strand
GGAAACTTCTTACAAGAAGTTTCCTCCAGAAAACATTACGTTAAGGAAGCTTATGCTCCCAAAAAGTTCCCCCTGCAAACCATCAACCCTTCTTATTGCCGCACTCGGAGCAGAATTTAGAGGCCGCGGTGTTTTTGTGACCGCATTCGGTGCAGAACCAATACTCGTCGGCAGGACGGGGAGAGCCGCATTCCGAGCAGAATTTACCCGTATTGACCTTGCCGCAGGAGCAGGTCCAACCGCTTGCCGCTTCGGGCTTTTTCGAGCCGCATTCCGAGCAGAATTTACCCGTATTGGAAGCACCGCAGGAGCAGGTCCAGGTGTTGGCGGCCCTTTGTGCTTCTTCGGCCGCTGCTCTTTGCGCCGCTTGCTGCTGCATTTGCGCCGTATTGGTTGCCGAGGCAGACGCCATAAAGTTCCCGGCGGCTCCCATGCCCATACCCATGCCCATAAAGGCCTGCGCCGCGCCGGCGGAATTGTTTCCCGCCGCTTCCATACCGCGCGCGATCGCGCTCTGCACATAACCCTCGCGTACGGCAGGATCGCCCATCATAGCGCCCTGGTTGCGCAGATTGATCAGCTTCTTGGATTCTTCGTCATAGCTTACGCTGGCAATACCAACCGACTGCACCTCAAAGCCGCGCAGATTCTTCCAATCCTCGTCAAGCTCGGTGGCCATATACCGTGACAGCTCACGGGTTTTGGAAACCACCTGCGAGATGCGGATGTTGTCCACCGACATCTGGTTGATGGCCGCCTGCAAGGCCTCCAGAAATTCCGAGAGGTATTGCTCGTTGATATCCTTGATGTCCACGCGGGCGGCATTGCGCGGAATGGCCTCGGCAAAAAACTTGATCGGGTCGGTGACCTTAATCGAATAGGTGCCGTGCGCGCGCAGGAAAAGCTCGCTGTTATAGAAATTGTCGAAATAGTTTACGGGCGTGGGAGTGCCAAACTTGATGCCCTTGATCTCCTGCAGATTCACGTAGAAGACCTGTTGCTTTTGCGACGGAACGCCCGCGTAGCGCACGCGTCCGAAGGCCTCTTTGAGCGTATCTCCGAACTGTCCGTTAAAAAGCGAGGGCGCGGAGGAATTCTCCACCTTGTAGTAGCCCTCCTCGGCGGTGTAGTCCACGATCTTACCGCCGTCTACCAGGATCATAAACTGATTGGGGTAAACGTGGATGATCGAGCCGTTGGATACGATATCCTCGGTTCCCTTTTTATTGGAATTGCGCTTGTCGTTTGCGCGTACCTTTACACCCTTTGTAAACACCGTAGTGTCGGTCATCTGATCGGCTTCGATCACTTCCTGCCACTGGTCTCCCAGCGCGCCGCCCATCGAGCCGAAAAACGCCTTGATGATTCCCATTGCTTGCTCCTTTTGTTCTTTTTTATGTTTATGTTTTGTTTTTGATCCAACCTCAAAAAACAACGGCACACGCCGTGGCGGGTGCCGTCATAAGCCCCGCCGAGCCGTGTAATCGGGAAATTAGAACCCTGTACTCCAGGGCGGTGTCCTCCTTACCGCTTTACTGCTCCCAACGTCCGCACGCGGTCGAGACAAGTCAATCGATACACGCCTGCGGGAGGTCTGCAAACCACAGTTCATTCAGACTCCTTTGATCTATTGTGGGTCTATATCACCGATTATCACGCACTAAGCAGGTTCACAAAGCCGTTGCCTTGCGAAAAAAATCAATCGTATTCGATCTCCTCGGAGAACATGTCGTCAAAACGGTCTGCCACGTCGTCAAACTCGTCATCGTCGTCCACGGTCACCAGCGTATCGTCCCCGTTTTCGTCCTTTTCCACGCGCAGGATCACGTACTCGCAAAATCCGCCCTCTTCCTCCTCGGCCTTTTGCGCCGCATCGGCGGGGATCATTGCGAAATACAGGTTTCCTTTGTATTCGGTGGTACCGATCAACTCAAATTCGATCTCGTTGCCCTCTTCGTCGGTCAACGTAAAAAATTCGCGTTCATTATTTCTTTCTTCCATGTCGTCTATCCTTTTTCTTATGAATTCGGTATCTTTATTCTACACGAAAAAGCGCCTGTTGTCAAGAGTTTTTTTCGGTTTCCGTATTGGAAATTCCATCGGAAAAATCCAAAAGCTCCGATAGCACCGCGTTGCTCAGATAAAAGCCTTCGGGAGTGAATGCCGTGGTGTCTCCGCTACGGCGGATCAGGCCGTGCCTCTCGTAGGGCGTCATCCTGCATCCGAAAAGCGCCTCAAACGAGCGCCCGAAGCGTGTGGCAAAGTCCGCGGACGAAATTCCCGCACACAGCCGCATCCGAAGCATGACGTATTCGTTCATCCGCACGTCAAGCGTTGGTGTTTCGCGCTCACACTCAATCGATTCGCCGCGCAGATAGGCTTCAAAATCGCGCGAATTCCCAAAACGGTCCCCACCAAAATCCGAGTAGGCCGCCACACCAAAGCCAAGGTATTCGTTACAGTCCCAGTATTTCAGATTGTGGCGCGATTCATACCCCGGCCGCGCAAAATTGCTGATCTCGTATTGCGCGTAGCCGTGAGCACGGAGCATTTCGATTCCGCGAAAATACATCTCTCGCGCGGCCTCCTCGTCGGGGATCGCCAGGCGGTCCCGCATCCGATGGAAGGGAGTCCCCTCTTCCACGATGAGCCCGTAAGCGGAGATATGCTCGGGAGCAAGCGTGATCAACCGCTCGATGCTTTGCAGATAGCTCTCCACCGTTTGCAACGGAATGCCCGACATCAGGTCGGCACTGACGTTTTCAAACCCCGCCGCCCGCGCATCTCCAAAGGTGCGCGTAAAGTCAGCAAAGGTGTGGATGCGCCCCAGCGCGCGAAGCTCCCCGTCTTGCGTGCTTTGCAAACCGATGCTAAGGCGGTTGAAGCCTCCGCGACGCAAAGAAACAAAGGCATCGCGACTTGCCGTGGCGGGGTTGCATTCCAGCGTGATCTCGGCATCCTTTGCAACGCGGTAACACCGAAACACCGTCTCCAATACGCGCAACAGTAACCGGGGCGGCAATAAACTCGGCGTCCCACCGCCGAAATAGACCGTGTCCACGGTATACTCGGCACAGTCCTTCGCACGCGCTTCCAGATCGCGGCAAAGTGCTAAGACGTACGCCTCCATCACGTCCTCCTTGGGGTGCGGGAACGAACAAAAGTCGCAGTACAGACATTTACTGCGACAAAACGGGATATGCAGATACAGTCCAAGCGCAGTGCTCTTTGCAAGCCTCTCCGCACCGAAAACGGATTTTGGACCATTCGGCATACAGGTCATGGCTCCTCTCCTTAAAAGCAAATCTTTTCGGATTCATTATAGCAAATCTTTTGGGGTTTGTCAACCGCGTTTTTCTGACAATTTCTTTCACACGCCTCTTGCCAATCGCGGGAAAGTGTGGTATACTAAACATAATGAACGGAATGAAAAGAAAGGACGTGTGTCCGAACATGAAACTGATCCACTGCGCCGATCTACACCTGGATTCTCCAATGGAATCCAATCTTTCGGCAGACAAAGCAAGGGAGCGAAAGGCCGAGATCCTTTCCACCTTTGCAAAGCTGGTACGGCTTGCTGACGAAAATCAAGTGGCGGCAATTCTGATCTCGGGTGATCTCTTTGATCACAACCATATTACCAAAAAGACCGAGACCTATGTGCTTGACCTGATCTCCTCTCACCCGAATCTTTATTTTTTCTACCTTGCGGGCAACCACGACAAGGGCAATTTGTTGCGCGATCTTGCCGACAAGCCCGAAAATCTGTGCGTGTTTGACGATGGATGGAAATCGTATTCCTTTGGAGAGGTTACCATCACGGGAAGTGAAAAGCCCGACCCCGACACATTGAGTCTCGACCCCAACGCACTCAATATCGTGATGCTCCACGGGCAGGAACGTGCCGGAGCGGGCAAGAAAAACCCCGACGATATTCGCTTTGCCGCCTTTAAGGGCAAGCACATCGATTACATGGCCCTGGGGCATCTGCACGATTTCCGTCCTGCCTCGATCGACGAGCGCTGCACGGCTTGCTATGCAGGTTGTCTGGAGGGACGCGGCTTTGATGAATGTGGGCAAAAGGGATACGTTCTTCTGGAAACCGAAGGGCGGCGTATCCGACACCGCTTTGTGCCGATTGCGCGCCGCACGCTCCATACGGTGGAGTGTGATATCTCGGATTTCACCTCCCAGCTCGATCTGGAAACACGTCTGCTCCGGGCAACGGCAGAGATTCCCTCTTCGGACCTGGTAAAGGTAGTGCTCAAGGGCTCGCTCCCTGCCGAATCGCAGAAGGATCTCGCGCACCTCACGGGTGTACTGGCCGAGCGCTTCTATTTTGCAAAAATCCAAGATAAGAGCCGTCTCATCATTCGACCCGAGGACTACCGCTATGCCGTTTCCCTGAAAGGAGAATTCGTGCGCCGCGTGATGGAATCCAATTTAAGCGAAGCCGAAAAGGAACGCGTGATCGCCTGCGGCTTCCGTGCGCTGTTGGGAGAGGAGGTTGGACTGTGAAGCTGCTTCGTTTGCATGTGGAAAATTTCGGCACTCTGCAGAAATTTGATTTGGATCTTTCCGAGGGACTCAACGTCCTCTACGAAAAAAACGGCTGGGGCAAAAGCACCCTCGCCGTCTTCATCAAGGCTATGCTTTACGGGCTCCCCGCCTCCTCCCGCCGCTCGTTGGATGAAAATGAGCGAAAAAAATACGCCCCTTGGCAGGGCGGTGCCTACGGAGGCAGTCTGGAGTTTTCCTGTAACAGGGGTTCCTTCCGCATCGAACGCTTTTTCGGCGCCAAGGAAACGGCGGATACCTTTGCGCTTTATGATCTGGCCACCAACAAGCCTTCCTCGGTGTTTTCTGCCTCCGTGGGAGAAGAGCTCTTCGGAATTGATGCCGACGGATTTGAGCGAAGCACGTACCTCTCTCAGCGTCTGCTTGCCACCGGCAAGGAAAACAACAGCATTTCGGCAAAGCTGGGCGGAACGCTGGATGACGTGGGCGATATCGGTAGCTTTGACGTGGCCATGGAGGCACTGAGCAAGCGCCGTCGCCACTATGTGATGACCGGAAACCGCGGAGCCATTGCCGAAATGGAGCAGGCACGTGTGGAAAAGCAGGGAGAGCTGGAGCGCTGTCAACGCGTAAAGGAAGCCATGGAAGCGCAGGAAGCCGAATTGGCCGAATGTGCCGCCCGTATCCAAGAGGTCCGCGCACAGGCGCAGGAGGCGCGAAAAGCGCTTGAGCAGGCAGGTCTTGCCCGTGAACGCGCCGCTTTGATCGAGCATAAGGACAAAATGCAGCGCGAGCTTGCATTGCTCCGCGCTCAAAAGGCCGAGCTTGACCGCTTCTTTCAGAACGGGGTCCCCACCCCCGAGGGGCTTTCTGCTGCGCGCCGCCTCTACGAAAAGCTTCGCGAAACCTCCGTGCGTCTGGAAATGATTCCAAAGGAATCTCCCGATCTTGCCACCCTCAACCGTCTGCGCGCACGCTATTCCGATCCCAACGTTACGCAAACGCTGGAGCGCCTGGAGGAGGACAATGCAAAGCTTGCCGCTCTGCGAGTACGCCGGGATGCCCTGAAGTCCTCGGCCGAATCCGATGAGCTGCTTCACCGCTTCCCCGCGGGAGCTCCAAAGGAGTCCTCCTTGCAGCACGTTCGGCGTGAGCTTGAGCAAGCCGGGGCTCTGGAAAAAACGATGGAAGCGCTTGGAAGTACACAGAGACCAGATTCCAAGCGTTCCCCTATTCTGCCACTTGGCATTGTGTGCGCGGTCCTTGGGATCGGCCTGCTGATCGCGGCCTTCCTTCCTTTTTTGCAGGTAGCACAGATCGGTCTTCTTGCTGGCGGAGTTGCCTGCGCAGTGCTTGGCGTTGCCCTGTGCGCACTTGCCGCAAGAGAAGCTGCCAAAAACCGGCGCCGCGCGGAGGAGCTGCAGGAAAGCCGACAAGCCTGGGAGGATAAACGCGATGTTTCCCTGCGCACGGTACGGGATTTTCTGCGCGCCTATCGGATGCCTGCCGAGCAGGACCCCGCCGAGGCGCTTACCGAGCTGACCCTTCTGGCGGCCGAATACCGCCGCACCCTGCAAAGCCGCGGCCGACGGCGCGAGGAATTGGAGGCTGTGGAGCGCGCGCGTGTGGAGCTGGCAACCGGCATGCAAACCACGCTCGCCTCTCTTGGACAGGAGCTTCCTCTGCGCGAGGATTATCAGACCGACCTGGAACGGGTGCGACGTGAGCTGCTTCTCCTGGAGCGCTTGGAGGACGCCGAGCAAAAGCGGATTGCCGAGCGCACCGCCGCAGAGCAAACACTCGAGGAGCAAAAAGGACAGCTTCTGCCCTTCCTGCGCCACTTTGATCCCAACGGAAAGCTTCGCGCGGGCGAGTGCCTGGATCGCGTTTCGGAAAATCTCACCGAGTACAACAAGCTGAAAAAGAGCATTGCGGAACAGACCGCTCAGCTACGCGCATTCCTGGCCGAAAAGCAGCTGGATCCCGAGGAACGCTTCGTAGATGCCAACGAATTTGCCAAGCGTACCACAGAGGAACGCGTACTGGGCGAGGAGCTGGAGCGCCTTGGCAGACGCCATGCGCTGCTCAAGAGCGGGATCGAACGTCTCGCCTTGGATGCCGACCGTATCCCCGAGCTTGAGGAATCACTGCTTCAGATGAAGGAAACGATCGAGGAGGCACGTGCCAACGCCGTAACCCTTGAAAATACCCAAAAGTTCCTTGAAGAGGCAAAGACCGCGCTTTCCACGCGCTATCTGGGTGGCATGCAGACGGCGTTTGAGGGGTTCCTTTCCACGCTGATCGGAGAGAAAGCACCCGAGGCGTTGATGGATACCTCCTTTGACGTGCGCCTGCGCCAAGACGGGAAAACGCACACCATGGAAAGCTTCAGTCGCGGCTGGCGTGACGCCGTGCAGTTCTGCGTCCGCCTTTCGCTCACCGATGCTCTTTATGCCGACGGAGAGCGCCCCTTCCTGCTCCTTGACGATCCCTTCGTCAATCTCGACGACGAAAAGCTCGAGGCAGCACACGCGCTTCTTCAATCACTCGCATCCCGTTACCAGATCCTCTATCTCGTTTGTCACAAGGATAGAACAGGTTAATATGTTCGTGGGGGGGACCTTCTTTCAGGAAGGTCCCCCCACGAATATATATTTTTCTTATCTCTGTACTCTGCCCGAGCCGTCTCCGCCGGCGAGCTTTTCCACCTCGGAAACCGACACACGGTTGTAGTCGCCTTCCACCGAGTGCTTGAGTGCCGATGCCGCAACGGCAAATTCGATCGCCTGCTGGGTGGTCTTTCCGTTGAGAAGCGCGTAGATCAAACCGCCGCCAAAGGAATCGCCGCCGCCCACGCGGTCCACGATGTGCAGGTGATAGGACTTGGAGAAGCAGTAGTTCTCGCCGTCATAAAGCATGCCTGCCCAATCGTTATCGTTTGCCGAGATCGAGGAACGCAGCGTGATCGCCACCTTCTCAAATCCGAATTTCTCAGCCAGCTGCTTGGCCACCGACTTATAACCCTCGTGGTTCAGCTTTCCGCCGTAGATATCGGTGCCCTCGGCCTCAATGCCAAATACGTCCTTTGCGTCCTCCTCGTTGGAAATACAAACGTCCACGTATTGGCAAAGCTCGGTCATGGCCTCGCGCGCCTCGGCACGCGTCCAGAGCTTACCGCGGTAGTTGAGGTCGCAAGAGATCTTGACACCGTGTGCTTTTGCCGCAATGCAAGCCGCCTTGCATGCCTCTACCATGTTTTTGCCGAGCGCGGGGGTGATGCCGGTAAAGTGGAACCAATCGGCGCCTTCAAAAATAGCGTCCCAATCAAAGTCGGAAGGGTCTGCTTCGGAGATTGCCGAGTGTGCGCGGTCGTAAATACAGACCGAGCCACGCTGGGAAGCGCCCTTTTCAAGGAAGTAAATGCCTACACGGTCGCCGCCGCGTACGATCTTCGAGGTGTCCACGCCAAAATAGCGAAGCGAATCCACGGCAGCCTGTCCAATGGCGTGCTTCGGGAGCTTTGTTACATAGGTGCTGTCCAGCCCGTAGTTGGCAAGCGAGACGGCTACGTTTGCCTCACCGCCGCCAAAGGTGGCCTGCATCTGGTCATTCTGGAAGAAACGGTAATACCCGTTGGGGGCCAAGCGGAGCATCAATTCTCCAAATGTTACAACCTTCATTGCGCAATAACCTCCATCAGTTTTTTGCAATTTTCTTTGATGTCGCCCTTCATCATAAAGCTGCCGCCAACGGCAATGATCTTTTCAAAGGCGAGAAATTCACGGATATTGGAAAGATCCACGCCGCCGGTGGGCAGGAACTTGACCTGCGGGAAGGGCGCGGAGAGGGCCTTGATGGCGTTGAGTCCGCCGTAGACGTTGGCGGGAAAGAATTTTACCGTGGTGATGCCAAGGGCAATTGCCTGCATGATCTCGGTGGGCGTTGCGCAACCGGGATAGTAAGGAACGTTTGCCTTTTTGCAAACCTCTGCCACCTCGGCCGAGAGACCGGGAGAAACGATAAAGCCCGCGCCCGCATCAATTGCGGCAGTTGCCTGCTCGGCGTTGATCACGGTGCCGGCACCGATGTACATATCGGGAAATTCCTGCACACCCAAACGGATGGCGTCTGCGGCGCATGCAGTGCGGAAGGTGATCTCCGCAGCAGGGAGTCCGCCCTCGCAAAGCGCCTTCAGAGTGGGAACCGTATCCTTCAGATCCTTGATCACAACTACGGGAAGAGCCCGCACCTTGGAAAACATGGATTCGGTGTTGTTCATAAATTCACTACCTTTCTTTCGCGTTTTCAAAATGTATACGCGCTTATTATAGCACATTCCAACGGATTTGTCTATACGTTGTTTCAATATTTCTTTTCAAAATCTTCCTTTTTTCAGCGATCAGACCAACAGAAATTGATATCAGCCCCATATGGTATTGAGTAACGAATAAAAATCTCTGTTTTATTGACAGCACAGGAAATTCATGCTATAATACAATTGCACAAACAAAGAAAAAACAAGGAGGAGCTAAATGAAAAAACGCATTTTTGCACTGCTTTTATCCGCGCTGCTTTTAACCAACGTAACGGCTTGCAACACGGCTCTCGAAAAGGATGTTGAGAATACGTTTGAAGATACAAATACCGCTGAGTCGACCGTGGAGGAAACGGAAACCATCGCTCGTACAAAAAACTATCACTACTACAAGATGGTGGGCACATTTGAACTGGGCTGTGAAATTTATAATGCAGCCGGAGAGATTATTTTTAGTGAAAGATCGCAAAGACCTATGACGGTTTCAGAAATTGATGCTGATTTGATTGAAATTCGAATCGGCTACGGAACCGGCATCATTGGGCGTCGCTATTTTAGCATTGAAAAGAATCAAATGTCCGAAGAATTCTTCTATGTTGTTGCGAATCACGGGACAAAAATTGCATATTTAACATATTCAAACGGAGGTCTAAATGACAGGAAACTGATGATTCAAGACATCTATCAACCGATTGATAGTGGGCAATGCTTTACATTGGATTTTTCGCCAGACCATACCCCTGTGATTGAAGCCAAATTTTCAGAAGATGGCACAACGCTTTTTTTAAAATATTTTGAAGGTCAGATTTATGCAACAAAAGAGGCAGAAATCAGTCTTGAATAGTACAGGAAAACTTTGCTATAATAAAATTGCACAAATAAAGAAAAAACAAGGAGGATCTAAATGAAAAAGCGCATTTTTGCACTGCTTTTATCCGCGCTACTTTTAGCCAACGTAACCGCTTGTAACACGGCTCCCAAAAATGATACAGAGAGCTTGTTTGAAGATACAAATACGACCAAATCAACTATAGAGGAACCGAAAAAGAAAACCGACGAGGAATCCCAAATTGAATGGAAGAAAATTGACATAACTGATACCAATCTATATGCAGATCTGCTTCAATCATTTCAAAGTGCAATCGCGTGTCAGATCGAGGGGAGAAATCTCGACTCAAAAATGGTGTATGTTTCGGCATTGAACGAAGTAGCAATAAATGGATTGATGCACACCGATCCGTTCGGATTTGGCTATGCCCTCAAAGACTTAAATGATGACGAAACTCCGGAACTGATTCTGCTCGCTCGCGATTATTGTATTTTCGCTATATATACATGTTTAAATGGACAACCGGTGTTACTGGACCGTTATTTGGTGCAGAACCACTCTTGCGCGATTGACAGTGACAGAAGAATTTACAAAACAGGATATGGAAAAGGAGAAAACGGGTATCATCTGATACAAGAATACTCCAACGATGGTACGCTGACAACGCTTTTGCAATATGGTACATATGATGAAAATATTGACGATCTAGACATTGAGTACTACAAAATCGCAGACGGAGAGCGTCCGGTGATCACCAAAGAGGAGTATTTGGAACTTGTGGAGCTTTATTCTCCTTATTTTTCAAATCTGAAAGAAATCACCAAGAAATCCGACACTACCTTTTCTCCGCTGTTCGAATCCGTTGAAACAGCACAGTAAAATAAATCGCCCCGCGCTTAGATGAATTCTTTCTAAAAACTCATCCAAGCGCGGAGTTTCTTTCAAATGAGCAATAGCTCCATTTGCTTATACTTATAAATCTATAAATTCCGTGATTTCAGTTATTCGTATGTATAAATTCCATAGGAGTTGCTGCACTTGCGGCACTTTCTTCTTTTTCGGCTGCTCTCGCTGCCAAAATTTCTTCTTCCAAATAATTTCGGATCAAAACCTTGTGGATGTTCTTTACACATTCCAGGTTGATCAAAAATTTTGCCTGCTCCATATTCATGGTAGCAATCATCGTATTTGTTTCGTCCTTCTCTGCCGTGATCATGCATCCCAGCTCGGTAAGGACGGCAATCAGAAAGGCCTTCTGATTGGCATCGTTCTTCATGACGAACGAATCGGTCGCGGCTCCTGCGGACTCTGCGGCAATTCGCTTCGCCTCTTCAAAAATTTCTGTTTGCGGTGCGAGAGTGATTTCCTCTTCGCACAAATTTCTTGTGTTCATATTTTTTCCTTTCTTTTTTGTTTGTCGAGGACATCCTCATTATAAAAAGAAACCCTGACAAAAATTGTCAGTGTTTTGAAAAATATTTTTCAACAGAAGAAAAAAGGGCGGGTTTCGACAATTATCTCGTTGACAGCACAGGAAAATTATGATATAATAAAAATACAAAAACAAAGAATAACAAGGAGGATCTCCATGAAAAAACGCATTTTTGCACTGCTTTTATCCGCCCTGCTGTTGACAACCGCAACGGCTTGTAACCAGATATCGGACAATAATGAGGAAAGCTCCGTGGAGTCCTCTGCGGAAGAGTCCTCTGTGGAAGAATCCACCGAGGACAGCGAAAATCCCGCTTCGGATTTTGAATACAACCAGGTAGAAACCGGTGAAATTATAATCACTGGTTATACGGGAACAAATGAAATCGTCACAATACCAGAAACAATTGACGGCAACGAAGTGTGCGTCATTGATCATCTTGCGTTTATGAATCAGGAAACAATCAAACAAGTGATTATTCCGGATACCGTATTTTTCATTGGAACCCGTGCCTTTTATAATTGCAATCAATTAGTCAGTATCGAATTTAGTGATGAAATCACCACTATCGATTCAAATGCCTTCGAAGGGTGTACTTCCCTGGAACACGTAGAACTACCTGCCAAATTAAAGCAGCTTGGGACACAGGCTTTCCGTGGGTGTACCAATTTAAAATCCATCACCGTTCCAAAAACGCTTGTGGATTGGTATACGGAAATATTTATGTACGCCCCCGCACTGCAAACTATCATTTTTGAGGACGGCATAACGACGATTGGAAACTATGCTGTGTTTCATAGCTCCGCTTTAACAAGCGTTACCATTCCGGCCAGCGTCACTACACTTGGTGGATATACATTTATTGGTTGCCCGAATTTGACCGAGGTTGTTTTTGTGGGAGATGCTCCGGAAGAAATCGGAACGAAACCCTTTGGAGAACCCAGAGATTCTTTGACGATCTATTATGATCCCAATACAACCGGCTGGGATTCTACCGCTTTGAGTGCTTATCGGTTGGTTCCGTTGGAAACTTCGAACCCGTAGTTTTTCGATTCAAAAAATCAAATAAATCCTACCAACGGTTACCAAATCCAAGAAATTTGTATAACCGTTGGTTTGTTTTGTTTAGATCAAATCGGCAATAAAATAAGAATCTCCATTATTTAGTTGAATGTAAATTCTATATTTAGAATTATTGGCACAGAAATCAAAAATCTCATTATAAAAATGAGGCTTATTTCCAATGAAATCTGCCAACTCTCCTAAACTATTACTCGAATGAAACAGATCATAACTCCATGTCAAAGAATAATTGTTGATTTTATGTTGATTAACGGAGATTTGTTCGGATTCATTGCTAGTAGCTGCATTTCCAGCAACAAAGTTAGAAATATAATTGGAGAAATCAGACTCAATCTCATCTTCTCCAACAGAAAACACCAAACCAAAAAAGTTCACAACGGTTCTAGTAGCTTTTGTATACGGTACACCTGCGAGAGCAGGAAAGAGCAAAGCAGAAGACATAATGTCTAATAACACCGATATAATCTCAAATGCCATAGCACCATCCCAAAGAGTATGTGCACCAAAAAGAAGTTCAGATTCTGAAAGATATTGTTCTACAGAGGGCTTAGAAGCAGGTTCGTACCATTGCCCATTATTTGTACGAGAAAAAAACCGAGGTTGTTTATTAAATAACATTACAAAAATTTGATCTTTGTATTCAACAATATCCTCAATCTCTGTATATTTTCTAGATGCATATTCTTGAATATACCGAGCCATACCATAGGGGTCCATAATAAACAGCAATTTGAGTTCGTCATCTGAATATGTTTTTAGAGGCCCATAAACTTGGAGGTCTTTATTCAAATACCCCCCTTCAAAAATATTATTCACCATCCTATCCCAAAGAGTCTGATTGCCCAAATTATCATTTATCATATCGCAATTTACACAATACCATGTTTTCCCACTAGACTCAAAATAGATTTTATTGAAATCACCATCTCTTTTTACTGTAACTTTTTCTCTATTATCATCCAAAACTGTTACCATACGAGAGTCCGAAACTACAATACCACTTTGGGATCCTTCTGCCGTCGCCGTAATAATAGCATTTCCTTCTGACAGTGCTTTTACCACACCATTATTAACTGTCGCAACATTAGGGTTACTACTAACCCAAATCACCTCTTTATTTTCTGCATTAAAAGGATAAACCGTTGTATCGATAGGAAATTCGTCATCCAAATATAAGGTGGAATGATCAAAATTGATAGTTATATCTGTCACATACACTGTAGTATCAATAACCTCCACCGTTACCGCACACTGCCCACGTCGCCCAAGATCGTACCAGTCATAAGCATATATGATGGCCGTGCCAGCACCGATAGGAGTTACTTTACCAGTGTTGAAATCCACCTCTGCCACATTTTTGTTAAAGCTATCCCAATAAACTCTATGCTCCTTTGCGTTCGATGGCGAAATCGTTGCAGATAACTCTAATGTCTCTGGGTTCCCATTAATGATTCGAAGTGTCGCCGTTGCCGGAGTTACCGTCACCGAATCAACCAAAATGTTATCGGTGATGCAAATCTTAAAAGCACCGGTGTCGTTTCCATATCCTTTTGCGCAAATGTAATATGTTTGATTCTCTTCAAGCGTAGCAGAAATTCGGAAATTAAGTCTTCCGTTTGCATCATCATTGCCTCCAAGATATTCGTCATTGGCATCAAACAGGAATCCATAGGTATCCAATTTGCCTGTGGTATATACCGTGTAGACGCCGCTCTTGCCGCTCGGAACCGTGTACTTATACCAAACCGCAGCCCCGGGGCAACAGATACAACCATCCACCAAAGCCTTCAAGGTCAGCGGGATCGCATTCTCCTTGGAATTGCTGGTAGTACAATCGGAGCCCTCCACACACGTTGTTGCAACCGTCGATTCCTCGCCTGCAGAAAGCGTCATGGGAGTTACAGACGCCGTTGCTACCGCCTCGGCTTCAGACATCTGTGCCATCGGCTGTGCGGTTGCAGTCTTTGCCATGCTCATAGTCGAAACCGTCTCGTTCTCGTGGTTCATAGGCAACGCGCGGTTCTCCTTTACGCCTTCGATGCAATCCAGCGTTTTCAAAAATCTCAACTGCTCCATATTCATGGTAGCAGTCATCGTGTTGGTTTCGTCCTTGTCCTCCGTGACGGTGCATCCCAGGTCAGCAAGGACGGCAATCAGAAAGTCCTTCTGATTGGCATCGTACTTCATGACGAACGAATCGGTCGCGTCCCCTGCGGACTCTGCGGCGATTCTCTTCGCTTCTTCAAAAATTTCTGTTTGCGGTGCGAGAGTGATTTCCTCTTCGCACAAATTTTTTGTGTTCATAATTTTTTTCCTTTCTTTTTTATTTTTGTTTATTTTTAATTTGTTTGTCCCTCGAGTGACAAGACCATTTTAAACCGAAACCCTGACAAAACCTGTCAGGGTTTTGAAAATATTTTTCAATGAGCGCAAAAAAGAGTGGATTTCGACAATTTTCTCGTTGACAATACGGGAAATTTTTGCTACAATAAAAATACAAAAATACAGAAAAAACAAGGAGGATCTAAATGAAAAAACGAATAACCCTATTGCTTTTATCCGCGCTACTGTTAGCTAACGTAACGGCTTGTAACACGGCTCCCGAAACAAATAATGAGAGCACGCTTGAAGATGCAAATACAACCGCCTCAATCACCGAGAAAAGCGATAAAGACAATGATCGTTCCGATTTGACAATGCTTGTATCCGTTGGTTCCGAGGCGTTGCAGTTTACCTCCAACGGAGACGGAACTTGTTCGGTATCAAAGCTGACTGATGACTCCTTTGGCACAAATAAGCTGGATGTAACGATCTTGTCGCATTCCCCCGACGGAGATTTGGTTACCCGCATTGAAAAAGATGCCTTTCGAGCCTGTAAAAACTTGGTGCGGATCACAATTGCGGACAGCGTATCTCAAATCGACCCGTTTGCCTTTTCATATTGTACAAGCCTAATCGAGGTAAACCTTCCAAATGACATAGAGCAAATATCCGAATACACCTTTCATTCCTGCAATAAATTGAGAAGCGTAGAAATACCTCAAAGCGTTTTGCGAATAGAAGAATCTGCATTTTCGTGTTGTACGGAGCTTTCCAATTTAAATTTTTTGGGAGGCGTATCCTACATTGGGCATGACGCATTTGCCTGCTGTGAAAGCTTACAAACCATCATTCTCCCGGAAGGGTTGGAGCGCATGGGGAGATATGTTTTTGCGGATTGCGACAACTTAAAACGCGTGACCCTGCCCTCTACACTCATTGACATCGGATACTCTATTTTTGTAAATTGCACAGAATTAGAACAGATCGAGAGCTATAGCGACATGTATCTGGTAACACCCGGAAATTGTATTATAGAAACAGCTACAGGATCATTGATTGCTGCATGGGGGAATTTTTCCCTTCCGGAGGATGGAAGTGTTCTCAAAATTTGTGCAAACGCCTTCCGAGCCAGCTCCAATCTTACAACACTGACGTTGCCACAAAGCACGAAAATGATCGATGCACATGCTTTTTCCTCTTGCAAAACCTTGAAGACAATTATCCTTTCGCCAAATCTTTTAGAAATTGGGCAAGAAGCGTTCATATACTGTGAAAGTCTTACGGAAATATCCATTCCGCAAGGTGTAGAGGCGTTAAATCGCAATCTATTTGCAGATTGTAACAACCTTGCAAGTATTATGCTCCCCGATAGTATTACGGAAATTGACAGTGAAGCGTTTGGACGCCTAAAGAACGTCACGGTTTACTATCAGGGCACCCCATCCGAATGGCAAATTCTATCGAAAAATCTAAAAAATATTGATTCCCTCCACATAATTTTTGATAACTAAGTGTTATAATTTTAAATTTTTTTTCCATTGGGGACCGTATCCTGTTTGGTGGCTACTGTCCCCAATGGAATATTTTATATCAAAAACCTAGGCTTTTGATATAGTCATACCAATCGTTTGCATAATTTATCCGAGTTTGCTCCGCTGGGGTTCCAGCCTTTTCAAAAGCCCAAAGGAAAATACGGGTTAGACTCTCAATACTCAAGTCGGAAATTTTTTTAAACGAATGGAAGGAAATGAAAGGTAAGTCATCAGGATAACCGCTTCCTTGATTCCAATATTCTGATCCATTCATACATTGATAGTCAAGGCAGTCTAATTGTCCGTACAAATCATCATAGTTCTTTCCGTTTTCATCCATATAGTCTTCCATATCGGATTTTATTGCATCCCACTGAACCAAGCCATAAGCATTTAATTTTTGACCTGTTTGGGAGCGTTGAGTAAAACCAGGATTGATATCACTTTCTGCCTGCATATTTCCAAGCACGGCGCAAATTGCATTTTTCGTCCATCCTTTATTGTACAAATACCCATAAATGATTTGCGCATTATTAGCCCTATTATTGGGGGTTATATAATCGTCAATTGCAATAGGAGTTAACCCCGCGCCACAATTACAATTTTTGATTAAAGGTTGCCAAATCCACGAATATGTAAAACTATTAGCTGTAACATATGCTTCCTCACCATCATATTCTATTTTGTGCCAAGTAGTTTCATTCTCCTTATTATCGTCAGAACTATCTGAAACTATATTTTTTTGCAACAATCGTACTTTATCGTAATAATTTTTTCGTAAAACCACACTTGCTCCTGAACTAGTACGAAGAATTGATGAATTACTAATGGTAGTACTTGTTCGAACATAACAATCCTCAATAACTCTAACAGCAGAAATAGATTCCTCAAGATAATATCCAGAACACCAACCTTCGCGCACGGATCCGTCAGCCATCGCACCATACACATGGCACCATTTTTCATTGACGGGTGATTGGTCCATGAAACCAATCACAGCTCCGTCTTCCAACATTCCGAGAAGATTTCCAGTTCCACCAACAGACTCCCATAAATCCAAGCCATTATTGGCATTGACACGAACGACTTGCCCTATTTGGTCCGAAAAAATAACATTTACGGTTCCTCTGATACCATACTGGTACCAATCGTAAACATATAGCGTTGTGCTGGCTGCCACGTCCGATCGCACTGTCGTATACTTGTTGTATTCGTCCTTTCTAATCTCATAAAAACCGTCGACTACTTGAATAGGATTACTTTGACCGGTTCCCCCCCAGAACACGCGGGTTTCAGTAGGAGATACCGGAGACGCAGACACCGTGATCGGTGCCAGCGGATACGTGTTCTCTGTTTGCGATGAATACTCTCCGATCGTAATGGGAAGCTCATAGGTAACACCGGTTTTCAAAACAATTGTCTGCGGTACAACACTCAAAGAATCCACAATCGTCTTTGTCGTTGCTCTTACATGGACCCCCCCGGTTTCTCCTTGATAATAGGCCTTCAGCTTCACATAATACGTTGCGCCCTTCGTAAGATTTGCTACCATCTTGCACTTGATTCCATC
>JAFVOP010000032.1 GCA_017505745.1 Clostridia bacterium | reverse complement strand
TCTTACCGCCCAGAGCAAATACCTTGGTGCCCTTGGACTTTTCGGTACCCATGCTCTTAAACCAATCCACACCTTTGAGGATGATCTGAGGAATGTTGGCGTAGGTCTCTACGTTGTTCAGAACGGTAGGCTGACCGAACAGACCCTTCACTGCAGGGAACGGAGGACGGGGACGGGGCTCGCCGCGCTTACCCTCGATGGAGGTCATCAGAGCAGTCTCTTCGCCGCACACGAATGCGCCCGCACCAAGACGGATTCCGAGATCAAAGCTGAAGTCGGTGCCGAAAATGTTGTTGCCGAGCAGGCCGTATTCCTTCGCCTGGTCGATTGCGATCTGCAAACGGTTTACGGCGATCGGGTACTCTGCACGAACGTATACGTAACCCTGGTTTGCACCGATCGCGTAGCCGGCAATTGCCATAGCCTCGATCAGAGCGTGGGGGTCACCCTCGAGAATGGAACGGTCCATGAACGCGCCGGGGTCACCCTCGTCGGCGTTACAGCAAACATACTTCTGAACCTGTCCGCGGTTGCCCGAAGCAAACTTCCACTTCATACCGGTCGGGAAGCCTGCGCCTCCGCGTCCGCGAAGTCCGGAATCCAGAACGGTCTGGATCACTTCGTCGGGAGTCATTTCGGTCAGCGCCTTACCGAGAGCCGCATAACCGTCCATTGCGATGTATTCTTCAATGTTTTCGGGGTTGATTACACCGCAGTTACGCAGTGCAACGCGCTTCTGAGACTTGTAGAAGATGGTATCATTCAAGGACGAATGCCCTTCCTCAACCTTATCCGCATCACCCGTATCGTTGTATACGAGTCTTTCTACCACACGACCCTTGAGCAGATGCTCGTTTACGATCTCCGCAACGTCTTCCTCGGTTACATTGCTGTAAAAGGTTCCGTCGGGGTAAACGATAACAACGGGGCCGAGCGCGCAAAGACCGAAGCAACCGGTCTGAACGACTTTTACTTCTTCACCAAGTCCGGCCTTCTGAATCTCGGATTCGAACGCCGCTTGAATTTTCGGGCTTCCGGAAGACGTACATCCCGTACCGCCGCAACACAAAACATGAGATCTAATCATGATGCCGATACCTCCAAATTACGCATTCTTGGCGATCGTGTATTCTTCCACGACCTTGCCGCCTTTGATATGCTCTTTCAGCACTTTCTCTGCCTTTTCAACAGTCATCTTCACATAGGTGACCTTCTCCTTGCCGGGGACGTACACCTCAACGATCGGCTCGTACTGGCACAGACCGATGCAACCGGTCTGCGATACGATCACCTGACCGCTCAGGCCCTCCTTATCAACGCCCTCTACGAAGGCATTGAGAATCGGGCGCGCGCCCGCAGCAATGCCGCAGGTTGCCATACCGACTACCACACGGGTATCCGTGCCACCCTCTCGCATAGCGATCTTGTCTTTCATTTTTTCTCTGATCGCCGCAAGTTCTGCCAAAGATTTCATAGTTTCAGTTCCTTTCCTTCTTCGTTTTTTATTTTAATTTTGATATTGCTCGTGTAAATACTCCGCGATCCAGCGAAGGATCTCGGGGCTGTTGAGCGGGATCTCCGCTCCCAACACCTCCCGCAACTGCCTGGTATCCAGCTCCGCACAGGTCGCGCCGGATCGGTGTTGAAATTCAAAATCAATATCGGGACTCCCTTGGATGAGGGTGACTATCGTGGAAACGATATCTCCCATGGGAGTAAAATCGATGTGTTGCTTGAAAAAGCGCGCAATCACCTCGGTGCCGTGGGTGTCCGGATATTCGGACTCGTGGCGTGAGGTAATGTTCACTTCCCCACCCGTTTGCTCGGCCGCAAGCTTCAGAAGTGGAATGCCGAGCCCAACCTTTCGCGTGGTCCGCGTGGTGTAAAACGGATCGATCACGCCGCGCAGGATCTCTTCCCGCATGCCGCAACCGTTATCCTCCACCGTCAGGGTCAGGATCTCCTCGGTTTCCTCCAAAAGAATGCGAATGAGAGTGGCGCCTGCTTTGACCGAATTTTCCACGATGTCCAATACATTCAGTGAAAGTTCTTTCAATTGACGATTCCTCCCAGCTTGCGAAAGAGCTGTTTCCGAATATAATCCGAGCTGTATGGCTCGTCCTCAAGTTCAAAATAATGCTCTTTGTCGCGGATGTCCCAAAGATAGTGCGCATCGGAGCCCACAACCATCAAGGTCTCCCGAAGCCTTGGATATTTTTCCAGGTATTCCTCGGTCTTGGCGGCATCGTGGATCTCGGCCACACGGAACGGCGGCTCGTCCGGGAAGGTTCCCAGCGTTGCAATGATCCCGTTCGCCTCCCGATCCACGTGAGCCGGGAAACAAATGCCGTGATGCTGTTGCACCAGCGCGGGAACGTCATCGATCATCAGCTGTGTCGCGTTAGAAAGCAGGTCCGATTCGGTTCCGATCACCTCATCGTTTTCATCTACCAGAAGCTGGTCTCCGAAAATATCGGTGCGGTTGGGAATCCGGATCCTCTGCGCGTCCACCGCGTCATTGAATGCCAGCGCGTCTTTGAGTTGTTCAAACAAACAAACGATGTGAATGTCCTCGGCCGTTGTCAGCTCCATGCCTGCCACGGGAACGATTCCCTGCTTTTTTGCCGCCGCAAAGAACGCGGGACAGTTGCGACAGGAGTTATGATCGGTGAGGGCAACGATATTCAAGCCTGCCAGCGCCGCCATGCCCGCGATGTTGTTCGGGGTCATGTCATTGTCGGCACAGGGGGATAGGCAGGAATGAATGTGAAAATCGTAGTAATAACGATTCATTTCGTAAGGCTTGCCAGGGCCGTGGCAAGCTCGTAAGCGGTCTTCTCTGAGGTATAGATGTTAACCCCCTTTTGTTCCGCAGTTTCGCGCACTCGGTCGTCTACCGTAACGCCTTCTGCAAGAACCACACATGCAACATCCGTCAAAGATGCCACCGCTACAATCTTGATATTGGACATAATGGTGATCCAAACGTTTTCGCTTTTGGCCCGCCCCATGACCCAACTGAGCAGATCTCCGATATAGACACCCGCGCAATTGCGGTCGCCCTCCGGCACTGCGATTGGAGTCAGTTCGAGCTGCTTCGCCATTTCATAAACGGTCATTGTTCGCCTCCCGAATCTTTTGCTCTGCTTGCATCCCATGTACGGCTCTTCTCCACCACGCAACCGTCACGCTTCGCGTGACCGAGGACCACGTCCTCCGCAAAAGCGCGGCAGTTTGGAGCCCCACAGGCTCCACAGTCGATTCCCGGCAATTGATCTCTCAGCTTTTGGATATCTGCCATCATGCGAAGAGACTCACCGAAATTCTCACTCAGGCGTTGAATGGGACGGTAAGTAGGAAGTTTATCAAAGAAACAGTCCTCCGGAATGTATCCGCGCTCCTCGCCGTTGGAATAGATCTGAGAAACGGGAAGATAGCGCCGCAGGGTCTGCAATCTTGCCTTGGCCACAAAGGGGTTCTCCAAGGCCATGACTCCGCCGACACATCCGCCGGGACAGGCATTGAGCTCAATAAATTCCAAGGATGAAATATTACCGTTGTCCAATTGGTCCAGCACACGGTTTACGTTTTCGATTCCGTCTGCTGCTAAATACTTATCGTTGAAGATTGCGGACGATTCTCCTCCCGAGGTGGCCCAACTGATTCCGATCATTCCCGATTGGGAAAGAGATTCCGGAACCTGCTCGCGCCGCATTACGTTGAGCAGACTGAAGTAAACGTCACTGACCGAGATTACCTCATCGATCTCGCTTTTATACTCTCCAAATCCGTTTCGGATATAGGTCACCTTTGCGGGACACGGGGAGATAAAGCAGACGCAAATGTCTTCGTCCTTAAGCTCGGGATGTTCTTTCTTTGTCTTTCTCCTTGCCATCTTTGCCGCGATTTCCATCGGCGGGAGCAGCTGCATGATATTGTCACGCAGCGTTGGGTATCGGAGAGAGATCAATCGCAGGATCACCGGGCAAGCCGAGCTGATCACCGGCTTATTGATACCTTCGGTTTTGAGATACTGGCGAGTATATTCCGAAACGAACTCCGCCGCCTGGGAAACCTCCACCACATCGTCAAAGCCGATGTCAAGCAAGCCCTGCAGAACATAGTCCACATCTTCCAATTCTTCAAACTGGCCGTACAAAGTCGGCGCGGGAAGCGCGATCTTCCATTTGTACTTCATTACGGTATCCAGCTTGCTGTACGTTGCTTTTTTTGCGTTGTTGGGGCAATTGCGAATGCACACGCCGCAGTCAATGCACCGATTCGGATCGATCTGCGCATGTCCATCGTGGATTCGGATCGCCTCCGTGGGACAGTGCTTGAGACACATGGTACAGCCGGTGCATCTCGCAATGTCCAATGAAACCGAATGCTCGTATGTATCCATTACACAAAACTCCTTTTGGATTTACAGGCGAACCGTCATTAAAATACGGGTTCCCTCCCCGAGCGCCGACTCGATGTGCATAGAGTCGGTATATCGCTTCATGTTTGGCAGGCCCATTCCGGCGCCAAAGCCAAGGGAACGGATATTATCGGGCGCAGTGGAAAATCCCTCCTGCATCGCAAGATCAATGTTTGCGATTCCGGGGCCACGGTCAACAAGCTCGATCTCAATACGGTCCTCGTAGATCAGGACATCGGCTTCTCCGCCGCCCGCATGAATGACCATATTGATTTCCCCTTCGTACATCGCGATCGACACCTTCCGAATAATCTCCGGTGCGATTCCCAGCTGTCGAAGATTCTTTTTTACCTGTACCGAGGCTTGGCCCGCAGAAGTAAAATCTTCACCGTCCACAAGGAAATGAAGTCTTACTGCATCGGTCATTTCCGCTCTCCGTTTCCACCCAAGCCGTTTGCATATAGCTTTCCGCAAGCTTCGTACATTCTCTTCTGAGTTTTGAGCAGCACCATTCCGTGCTCAGTCGCCAACTCGATCATTTCTTCGGTCGGGCATTTGGAACGAACGAATACGATGCACACCATATCCATCATTTCTGCAGTACGCACCACCTGCGGGTTCACCAAGCCGGTCAGCAGCACAGCCTGATCCTTCACATACGCGAGCACGTCACTCATCATATCGCTCCCACATGCAGAGCCCACCTCTCTGTCCAGCGATTCCTCGCCGCAAACGACCTCTGCTTTCAGCAATTCCTTGATCTCAGAAATTTTCATAAGCGTTCTGTCCCAAGCCTTTCAAATTAGAGTTTTGAAAACCGAATTATTTATATTTTGCGAGGATTGAATCCACATCATCCACGGTCAGTCTGCCATACACCTCTCCGTTCACAGTCAAAACGGGAGCCAGACCGCACGCACCGATACAACGGGTTGCCTCGATGGAGTATTTACCGTCGGGGGACGTGCTTCCGATCGGAACATTCAGCTTTTGGGAAATTGCCTCAATAATGTCACCCGAGCCCTTTACATAGCAAGCGGTTCCGAGACATACTGCAATTGCGTATTCCCCATCGGGATTGAGCTTAAACTGCGCATAGAAGGAAACGATTCCAAAAATCTCTTCAAGGGAAACACCGGTTTTCGCAGCGATAATCGTCTGCACCTCAAGGGGCAGATATCCATAGATTCCCTGTGCTTCCTGGAGGATCGGCATCATAGCGCCCTTCTCTCCGGCATGCTTTTCGATTACGGCAAGCAATTTTTCTTCTTGCTCTTTTGTTCCGCGAAATTCGACCGTAGTCAATTTCTTTTTCATAATTCAAAAAACCTCCTGAATTTTCATAATGAACCATTGGAACAAGGCGTTATCGGCTTCCAGAATAATCCATTGCTGCTAAAGTCTTCCTCTGTAAAGCCGCCATCCAACCTGTTCGCATATACGGACAGTTTATTATACTATATTTTTATAGAAAAATCTATAGTTTTTTAAAAAAATGTGAAATTATTTTACAAATTCCGCGAACTTTTTTAACAATGTGAAGGATGAAAAGAGGCAAAAAAAGGCTTTTGTATCATTTGATACAAAAGCCTTGAAATTGAAATTAACCTTGCGAGGAATAGTTAGGAGCTTCCTTTGTGATATTGATATCGTGAGGATGCGATTCCAACAATCCCGCGTTGGTGATACGGATAAATCTGCCGGTTGCCTTCAGCGTTTCAATGTCGGGAGCGCCGCAATAGCCCATACCCGAGCGCAGACCGCCCATCATCTGGTAAACGGTATCTGCCAGGATTCCCTTGTAAGGGACACGTCCTTCTACTCCCTCGGGAACCAGCTTCTTGTTGTTCTGCTGGAAGTAACGGTCCTTGGATCCGTTTTCCATGGCCGCGATCGAGCCCATGCCGCGGTAGACCTTAAAGCGTCTTCCCTGGTAAAGCTCCTCGGCTCCGGGGCTTTCCTGGCAACCCGCGAGAAGCGATCCAACCATGATCACATTCGCACCTGCCGCAATGGCCTTTACCATGTCTCCCGAATATTTGATACCGCCGTCGGCAATGACGGGAATGTTGTGCTTTGCCGCTTCCTGAGCCGCATCAAAGATCGCGGTGATCTGCGGAACACCGATACCGGCAACCACACGCGTGGTACAGATCGAACCGGGTCCGATACCCACCTTTACCGCATCGGCGCCCGCAAGGATCAGATCGCGAGCCGCCTCGGCGGTTGCGATGTTTCCTCCGATCACCTGCGCCTCGGGATAGGCTTCTTTTACTTTACAAAGACTGCGAAGAATGTTTGCGGAATGTCCGTGCGCGGAATCAAGAACCAGGAAGTCGGCTCCCGCATCCAGAAGCGCGCCCGCGCGGTCCACAACATCGGCGGTTACACCGATTGCAGCGCCGCAGATCAGTCGGCCCTTCGAATCTTTTGCAGAGTTGGGATACTTGCTTGCCTTTTCGATATCCTTGATTGTGATCAATCCGGTCAGCATTCCCTTTTCGTCCACGAGAGGCAACTTTTCAATGCGATGCCGATGGAGAATCTGCTGTGCCTGCTCCAGGGTCGTACCAACAGGCGCGGTGACCAGGTTCTCCTTTGTCATCACTTCGCTGATCTTCAAATTATAATCGGTGATAAATCGCATATCGCGATTGGTGATAATTCCTACCAAACGCTTGTTCTCGTCGCAGATCGGAACGCCGGAGATACGGAACTTATGCATCAGATTTTCTGCTTCGTAAACGAAGTTATCGGGATGGAGGAAGAGCGGGTTGGTGATAACGCCGTTCTCACTGCGTTTCACACGGTCTACCTGCTCGGCCTGCGCATCAATGGTCATATTTTTATGGATCGTTCCGGCACCGCCCTCACGCGCCATTGCAATTGCCATATCCGACTCGGTTACGGTATCCATAGCGGCACTGAGCAGCGGAATATTCAACGTAATACGGTTGGTAAGCCGGGTTTTGAGGCAAATGTCGGCGGGCAGGACGTCGCTCTTTGCAGGAATCAGAAGAACGTCGTCAAAGGTCAGTCCCTCTTTCACAAATTTTTCATCGTAGTTCATTTTCACATCTCCTTGCTCCGATATATTTTTCATATTATATCAAATCAAACGTAATTTGTCAAGACCGATTTTGAATCAATCCTTGAAATACTTGACGGCAGAACGGAACATGCCGATCTCAAAGTTGCCGGGGACGTTCTTATAAAGTCCGTTTCCGATACGCTCGGAATGTCCCATCTTACCGAACACACGGCCGTCGGGGGAGGTAATACCTTCGATCGCGAAAGCCGAGTTGTTGGGATTGAAGCGGATATCCGCAGTGGGAGCACCGGTTTCATCCACATATTGGGTAGCGATCTGTCCGTTTGCCGCAAGACGGCGAATCAGCTCGTCAGAAGCAAGGAAGCGTCCTTCTCCGTGCGAGATCGGAACCGTAACGATATCGCCCACCTCTCTCTCGGCCAGCCAAGGAGACTTGACCGAACAGATACGGGTGCGAACTAGGCGCGATTGGTGACGTCCGATGGTATTATAGGTCAGGGTCGGGCAATTCTCGTCGGTATCAATGATCCTTCCGTAAGGCACCAGGCCCAGCTTGATCAGTGCCTGGAAGCCGTTGCAGATACCCGCCATCAATCCTCCGCGCTCATCCAGCAGACGGGTGACCGCCTCCTTGACCTCTGCATTGCGGAAGAACGCCGTGATAAACTTGCCCGAGCCGTCGGGCTCGTCACCGCCGGAGAATCCGCCGGGGATGAAGATCATCTGCGCGTCGTTTACCTTTGCGGCAAACTCTTCTACCGACTGTGCAATTGCCGATTTGGAAAGGTTGCGCACCAGGAAGATCTCGGGCTCGGCACCCGCATCGGCCAACGCCTTTGCCGTGTCGAACTCACAGTTGGTGCCCGGGAACGCGGGGATCAGAACGCGCGGCTTTGCCACCTTGATGGCGGCAGAGGCGTTAGATCTTTCGGTATAAGAGAAGGTGGGAATTTCGGCTTGCTCCTGCTCGATATTGCAGGAATATACGCCCTCCAGCTTGCCCTCGTAAAGGGCGTTCAGCTCTGCAAAGGAGATCTGTTCTTCCCCACGGGTCAGGGTTGCGTCGTCAGTAAAGTATCCAACCGTTTGTCCGTCGGTATCGGCATCCACCTCAAGGAGGAACACACCGTAGGAATAGTCAAAGATGGCTTGGTTGCACATGGATGCGTCAAAACGGAATCCAAGTCCGTTACCGATACACATCTTGTAAACCGCCTCGGCAATACCGCCAAGGGTGGGCGTGTAAGCGGCGTAGACCTTGCCTGCGCGCATCAGCGCCGTTACCTTGTCGTAGGTCCCCATCAGCGAGCTTGCAACGGGAAGGTTGTCTTTTCCGTATTTGGGGGCAATATAGATCAGCTTGTGCCCTGCCGCCTTGGCATCGTTGGTTACGATCTCGTTCACGTGCGCCGTGGTGACCGCAAAGGAGACCAGCGTGGGAGGCACGTCGATCTTTTCGAAGGAGCCCGACATGGAATCCTTACCGCCGATCGCCGCGATTCCGTAGTCAAGTTGCGCACGGAAGGCGCCGAGAAGCGCCGCCAGCGGCTTGCCCCAACGCTTCGCATCCTTCATGGGCTTTTCAAAATACTCCTGGAAGGTCAAGTACACGTCTTCAAATTTTGCGCCCGTGGCGATCAGTTTGGAAACCGATTCCACTACGGCGAGATAAGCGCTGTGATACGGGCTCTTTTCCGCAATGTACGGGTTGTAGCCCCACGCCATGAGCGAGCAGGCGTCGGTATGCTTCTTTTCCACCGAGATCTTATGTACCATTGCCTGAATCGGCGTTTGCTGGTTCTTTCCGCCAAACGGCATGAGCACGGTGCCCGCGCCGATGGTGGAGTCAAATCGCTCGGAAAGTCCGCGCTTGGAGCAAACGTTCAGATCCGATACCAAAGCCTTGTATCCGGCCTCAAAATCGGCAGGAATCTCTTTTTGATAGCTTTCGGGTGCTGCAGGAGCGATCGAGATATGCTTCTCGGCGCCGTTGGAATTGAGGAACGCGCGGGAAACGTCCACGATCTTCACGCCGTTCCAGGTCATCGTCAGTCTTGCATCCTCCTTCACCGTTGCAACCACGGTTGCTTCGAGGTTTTCCGAAGCAGCAAGTGCCAGGAAGCGGTCAACGTCCTTGGCTTCCACCACAACAGCCATACGCTCCTGCGACTCGGAGATAGCCAGCTCGGTGCCGTCAAGTCCCTCGTACTTCTTGGGGACAGCGTTGAGGTCGATGTCCAGACCGTCGGCAAGCTCGCCGATGGCAACCGACACACCGCCCGCGCCAAAGTCATTGCAGCGTTTGATCAAACGGCAGGCCTCGGCGTTGCGGAACAGGCGTTGCAGCTTGCGCTCCTCGGGAGCATTTCCCTTCTGTACCTCGGCTCCGCAGGTCTCCAGAGACTGCAACGTATGCGATTTGGAGGAACCGGTAGCACCTCCGCAGCCGTCGCGGCCGGTACGTCCGCCAAGCAGGATCACGCGGTCGCCGGGAGTGGGACACTCGCGGCGCACGTTCTCGGCAGGCGTTGCGGCAATTACCGCGCCGATCTCCATTCGTTTTGCGGCATAGCCGTCGTGATACAGCTCGTCTACCTTTCCCGTAGCAAGACCGATCTGGTTGCCGTAGGACGAATATCCTGCCGCCGCCGTAGTGACGATCTTTCTCTGCGGCAGCTTGCCGGGGATCGTCTCTCTCACGGGCTTGGTAGGATCTGCCGCGCCGGTGACGCGCATGGCGGCATAAACGTAGGAGCGTCCCGAAAGCGGGTCGCGAATCGCGCCGCCAATACAGGTTGCCGCGCCGCCGAAGGGCTCGATCTCGGTGGGATGGTTATGCGTTTCGTTTTTGAAGAGCAGCAGCCACGGCTCTTTTTTTCCGTCGACCTCAATCTCCATTTTTACCGTGCAGGCGTTGATCTCTTCCGACTCATCCAGCTTTTGCAGCTGTCCCGTAGCCTTGAGATAGCGCGTGGCAAGAGTGGCAATGTCCATGAGGTTGATCGGCTTGGTTCTGCCGAGCTCGCGGCGAACTGCCAGATATTTCTGATAGGTCTCCTCCATCATCGGGTCGGCAAAGGTCACCTCATCCACAGTGGTGAGGAAGGTGGTGTGCCGGCAGTGATCCGACCAATAGGTGTCGATCATACGGATCTCGGTGATGGTAGGATCACGCTTTTCTTCCTCTCGGAAATAGGCTTGCAGAAAAGCGATATCGTCGGCATCCATTGCAAGTCCCTTTTCACGCAGGAACATACCCAGTCCCTCGGAATCCAGCGAGGTAAAGCCCGTAAGGGTCTCCACCGTCGTGGGGATCACGGTCTCCATCGCAAGCGTGGAAACCGTTTCCAACGAGGCCTCACGGCACTCCACGGGGTTGATCACATATTTTTTGATCTGCGCGATCTCGGTATCGGTCATACTGCCGTACAAGAGATATACCTTTGCGGTGCGCACCGTGGGGCGCTCTCCCTGCGAGAGGATCTGAATGCATTGCGCGGCACTGTCAGCGCGTTGATCAAACTGCCCCGGCAGATATTCCACTGCAAACACAACAGCTCCCTCGGCGTCAAGGGAATCGGTGACCGTGTCGAGCTGAGGCTCGGAAAACACCTTATCCTTGCTCGCTTCAAACAGCTCTGCCTCGATGTGCTCCACGTCGTAGCGGTTCAGTACGCGCACCGAATCCAGCGAACGGATCTGCAACAGGTGACGGATCTCGTAACGCAAGGAGGCAGCCTCGTGCGCCAGTCCCGCCTTTTTCTCTACATATACTCTGTAAACCATAAAAGAGCGTAAATCCTTTCTGATCTATGTTGGTTGTTTTTTTATTTTTTGAGTGCCTGAAGTGCGCGCGCGCCGATATCGGATCGGTAATATCCGTTTTCAAATTTCACCTTTTGCACGCGATCGTAGGCCTTTGCAATAGCCAGATCAAGTGTATCGGCTACAGCGGTCACGCCAAGGACGCGTCCGCCCGCGCTGAGCAGCTGCTCGCCGTCCTTTTTGGCACCGGCCACGTAAATAAAGCCATTTTCGCTATCCTTGGGCAGTTCCATCGGAAAGCCTGATTCATATTTGACGGGATAGCCCTTGGAGGCCACGATCACACAGCATGCCGAGCGCTCGGAAAAGCGCACGTCGGCATCGGTAAGCGTGCCGTTGGCGGTTGCCATCATCACGTCCAACAGATCGCTCTCCATCAGCGGCAGCACCACCTGGGTTTCGGGATCGCCAAAGCGGCAGTTGTATTCGATCACCTTCGGTCCGTCCGGGGTGATCATCAAGCCGAAATAGAGGCATCCCCGAAAGGTTCTTCCCTCTGCGTTCATGGCCTTTACCGTAGGCAGAAAGATCTTTTCCATGCACTCCGCGGCCACTTCCGGGGTGTAATAGGGGTTCGGTGCAACCGTACCCATACCTCCCGTGTTCAGGCCTTCATCGTTGTCCAGCGCACGCTTATGATCCATGGAAGAAACCATGGGACGCACAACATTTCCGTCGGTGAATGCAAGCACAGAAACCTCAGGTCCCGTCAGAAATTCCTCGATCACTACGCGGCTGCCGCTCTCGCCAAACTGCTTGTCCTCCATCATGGAGCGCACAGCGGCTTTCGCTTCCTCGCGCGTTTGCGCAATGATCACGCCCTTACCGAGCGCCAATCCATCCGCCTTTACCACCGTGGGGATCGGCGCGGTCTCCAAATAGCGGAGCGCCGCATCCAATTCGGTAAAGACCTCGTACGAGGCGGTCGGGATCCCGTATTTTTTCATCAGATTTTTGGAGAAGACCTTGCTTCCCTCAATGATCGCCGCCTTGGCCTCGGGTCCAAAGCAAGGGATTCCCTCCGCCTGCAAGGCGTCCACCGCGCCGAGCACCAACGGATCGTCGGGCGCGACTACGGCGAAATCGATCTTCTGCTCCTTCGCAAACGCCACGATGGCGGGGATGTCCTTCGCCCCGATATTCACGCAAACGGCGTCGGCTGCAATGCCGCCGTTGCCGGGAAGCGCGTAGATCTCGGTGACGTTGGGATTTTCTTTGATCTTTTTGATGATGGCGTGTTCTCTTCCGCCACCGCCAACCACAAGTATTTTCATAATGACTGTTCCTTCCGTTGGAAAATCACTCGTAAAGCGGATATTTTGCGCAAAGCTCCTTGACCTCTGCGGTCACACGCTCGCGGTTGCCCTCAAAATCCACGGCAACGTCCTTGAGCCACTTTGCGATCTGACGCATTTCAGGCTCCTTAAAGCCACGTGTGGTCACCGCGGGCGTACCCACGCGGATACCGCTGGTTACGAAGGGCTTTTCAGGGTCATTGGGAATGGCGTTTTTGTTGACGGTGATGTGCACCTCATCCAAGCGCTTCTCCATCTCCTTGCCCGTTACGCCAAAGGGCCGCAGATCGATGAGCATAAGGTGGTTATCGGTGTCCCCCGAAACCACGCGGAAGCCCTCTTCCTTGAGCGCGTCACAAAGGGTTTTCGCGTTTTTGACGATCTGCTTCTGGTATTCTTTAAATTCCTCGGTCATCGCCTCGCCGAAGGCAACCGCCTTTGCGGCGATGATGTGCATGAGAGGACCGCCCTGCGTACCCGGGAAGATCGCCTTGTCGATCTGCTTGGCCAGCTCTTCGCGGCAAAGAATCAAGCCGCCGCGCGGACCGCGCAGTGTCTTGTGTGTGGTGGTTGTCACCACGTCGGCGTACGGAACAGGGCTGGGATGCAGGCCTGCGGCAACGAGACCGGCGATGTGCGCCATGTCCACCATGTAGTAGGCGCCCACTTCGTCCGCGATCTCGCGGATCTTTGCAAAATCAATGGTTCTGGAATACGCGCTTGCGCCGGCCACGATCAGCTTCGGCTTGCATTCGAGCGCGATGCGGCGCATCTCCTCATAGTCCAGCATTTCGGTCTCGTCCGAAACGCTGTACGGAACAACGTTGAAATATTTTCCCGAAATATTCACGGGAGAGCCGTGGGACAGATGTCCGCCGTGCGCGAGGTTGAGCCCCATCACGGTGTCCCCGGGATTGAGAAGCGCGAAGAACACGGCCAGGTTTGCGCTGGCGCCGCAGTGCGGCTGTACGTTTGCATGCTCGGCACCAAACAGCTTTTTGGCACGCTCGCGCGCGATATCCTCTACGATATCCACATACTGGCAACCGCCGTAGTAGCGCTTTCCGGGAAATCCTTCCGCGTATTTATTGGTAAGAACGGTTCCGGCGGCCAGAAGCACCGCCTTGGAAACCACGTTTTCGGATGCAATCAATTCAATATTCTCTCTTTGACGTCCGAGCTCCAGAGAACAGGCATCGTAGACCTCTTTATCGTAATTTACAAGTTCATCAAAAAAATTCATTTCGGTAAATCCTTTCGGTTGGGTTTGGGTAATTAGTGGTGGAAGAGTCTCATGCCTGTAAATGCCATTACAATTCCGTATTTGTTGCAGCAATCGATCACCGCATCGTCGCGGATCGATCCGCCGGGCTCGGCGATATAGGAGACACCGCTCTTCTTGGCGCGCTCGATATTGTCACTGAACGGGAAGAAGGCATCGGAGCCGAGCGCCACGCCCGTGAGCGTATCCAGGTACGCTCTTTGCTCCTCTTTGGTAAAGGGAGCAGGCTGCGAAGTAAAGTATTTCTGCCATACGCCGTCGGCGCACACGTCCTCTTCGTTCTGGTTGATATAGCCGTCGATCACGTTGTCGCGGTCGGGACGGCCGAGCGTGGGCAGGAACGGGAGGCTGAGCACCTTATCGTGCTGGCGGAGCTGCCAGGTATCGGCCTTGGTGCCCGCCAGACGCGTGCAATGGATGCGCGACTGCTGGCCCGCACCCACGCCGATTGCCTGTCCGTCCACGGCGTAGCAGACCGAGTTGGACTGGGTATATTTCAGAGTGATCAGAGAAACGATCAGATCGCGCTTTGCGGCATCGGGAAGATTCTTGTTTTCGGTCACAAGATTTTGGAGCAACGCTTCGTTGATCTCAAAGTTGTTTCTTCCCTGCTCAAAGGTAATGCCGTACACCTGCTTGCGCTCCTGGGGATCGGGCACGTAGCTCGGATCGATCTGCACGATGTTGTAGTTGCCCTTTCTCTTGGTTTTGAGGATCTCCAGTGCCTCGGGCTCATATCCGGGCGCGATCACACCGTCGGAGACCTCGCGCTTGATCAGGTTGGCGGTGGTTACGTCGCAAACCTCGGAAAGTGCGATCCAGTCGCCAAAGGAGCACATACGGTCGGTGCCCCTCGCTCTTGCAAACGCGCAAGCCAAGGGAGAATCGTCAAGCCCTTCGATGTCATCCACAAAGCAAGCCTTTTTCAGCTTGTCGGAAAGCGGAATGCCAACCGCCGCGGAGGTGGGGCTGACGTGCTTGAAGGAGGTTGCACAAGGCATGCCGAGTGCTTCCTTCAGCTCCTTTACCAGCTGCCAGGAGTTGAACGCGTCCAGGAAGTTGATGTAACCGGGACGTCCGCAAAGAATAGTGATCGGAAGCTCACTTCCGTCGTGCATATAAATTTTCGAAGGCTTTTGGTTGGGGTTACAGCCGTATTTCAGTTCCAATTCTTTCATGATTATTTTCTCCTTACAAAAGAATCAATATTTATAACGCTTTTAGGGATATTTCAAGGCTCCCCTGTGTAAGGGGAGATGTCAGCGTAGCTGACTGAAGGGTTGTTTCGTTTATTAACGATTCTTTTTTGACTTTTACAATCGGCTAACTGC
>JAFVOP010000031.1 GCA_017505745.1 Clostridia bacterium | reverse complement strand
TCGAGCTTTTTCGTGGGGGCCCCTTCTTGAGCATAAACTTCATTAACGTATTTTTTTCTGGGGAAAACATCTTAAAATAAGTTTTCCCCAGACCCCTTTCAAGAACTTTAAAAATTTTTTGTTATAAAATTGGTGACTGCTATGCGCTTTCCATATGCAATAGCTCCCGCTACCATTTTGGGTCCGCTTCCCAAAATGGTCCACAAGATAGGTTTCACATGGAAATTTTATGCTTTTGCGTTAATGGACCTTTTGGGAAAGAAGGTTCCCCCAACGTGCTTGCACGTTTTGCCCCCTCCAAGAACTTTACACGCTTTTTTATTGCGAAATTGGCTAGCTTCGTTCGCGTTTCGCTTCGAGCACCACTCGTCCCACGTTACAAAAAATGCTTGAAGCACATGAAATCCGTAGGGTCATCCTGAGCGGAACGCGCAGAACACAGGGTAAAAGTGCGAGAGATGGACATTCGGCGCGTGGAGTCGAAGCGTTTTGCAGTCGAACGAAGGGAGCGGCAAAAAGTCGAGTTGCAAGGCGAAGTTACTTTGCCTTGCAACGAAGAGATCTACAAAGGAGTTCGATATCACTTTTCAAAGCAACGGAATCCCCGTATACGAGGACTAACGTCACCGAAGCGTGTCGGTGCACACAGGAAATAACAAAACGTGGGATGCCCATGTGCTGTTCCGTATCGGAAATCAGCGCATGGGCATCCCACTGTATGGATAAGCATATCCCATTCTATCTTTTAAATGTAAATGATTACTTGATTGGCTTTTTTCTTGCGCAAATACAGCTTTAACGGCAAGCTCAACCGGATCTTCAAAGCTTGGCGCGGACAGGCGTTCACACACCTGATGCATCTGATGCACTTGCGGTTTGTTTCACCCGTTTTTATCGCTCCATAGGAACAACGCTCCCCGCAAAGATTACATCCACTGCAATTTTCATTTTTTTGTATTGTAAGTCCAAGCCTGCTTCTCAAATTGGGGAAAATATCAGCCAAAGGTTTTTTATAAAGTTTTGGGAGTTGTATATACGACGGGTGTTTGATTTTTTCCATGACAGGCTTTAACCGATCAAACGCGCAGAAGCCATCGTCACCGTCTATGTAGGAGTGTTTCGTAGGGATATATGCTCCCGCGACAATATTCTTTTGATAGTCCTTTTGAATTTCATACAGCACATTCCCGCAGCACATTTTTCCGTACGTAGCAACGGCCGTCAGATTGTCAACGGACACCTTTTTTAAAAAAGCCCTTACAGCGTCGGGAATATTTTGGCAGTGAACCGGGAATACAAGGACGAGATTTTGATAATGCTCCGCGCATTTTGTCTCCATATCCGTAAGTGAATACCCCAGTTGATTTGCGAAATAGGTTGCAATTGCTTTGCTCTGCCCTGTATTGGAATAAAAAACGACTGCATTCATGATTCAAAATACTCCCGCATGATTGCGCATTCGGGTACTTCATCAAGCGAAAAGCCAAGCGAGGCCTTCAGCTCCGCCAATGCATCCTCCTTGGATAAAGTATTGCTTCGGCTCGCAATTGCGATTTCAAGTGCGCTGAATGGGATCATCGTACTTCTCATATGATAAAATCTTACAAATTGAGAGTGTTCCTTGCATTTTTCAATTTTGCAGCTGGTATGCAATCCCTTGTCAAGCTCTTCGGGAGCCACCCATCCGCACTCACAAACGATCGTATCCTTTATTTTTCTCCACGCATAAACACCACCGCATATTTCATCAAGATCCACTTGCACAAATGCGGGGATATTGCCCGACCGGGAGGACGACCGAATTGCTCTTTTTAAGGGAGCGAGAATGTCCGGAACCTCTTTGATCGCCTCGCAGATGTTATAGACGAGAGGATTGGAATATCCCATTAAATTCTTGAGCTTGCTATCGCCGTACGCAAGCTGCTTCATTGTGGCAAGAGTATGGAATTGCCCTTTTTTCAGCGGAGGGTGCAGAGTTAACGCTCTTCCGATATTAAGCAAAAAATTCAGCGCTTTGTTTTGCGGAAACGTGTAAGCGATTTGAGGTGCCATATGATTGAAATATAAGCCGAGCATCTGTGCAGGCTCGTTCCCTGCAACAAAATACGGAACCTTGTTGATCACAAGCTCCGGATAGAACAAAACGTACGCCAAAGAAGGACAAGCGCAGGTATTTTCGCTCAAAGCATACAACTTGTTATATATCTTTTTCAGATCGGTATCGGAAATTCTGCGACTGATAAATTCAACCGAATCAAGCAATTGTTTGGCGTTTTCAATGCTCTTTTTTGCACATTCGGACATGTAGGGAATTTCCCAGGTAAGCGCCAACACGCGAAGCTTTAAAACTTTAGACAAATAGTACAGTAAGTAAGTAGAGTCCTTCCCGCCCGTGTAAAACACGGCAACGTCAAAACGTGATGTTTTGGATCTCGGGAATGTATTCATAATCGGGACGATGCTTTTCAGTTTTTTTGTTACGTCCTCGGATTGACAGATCGGACACCTGCCCTCTGCATCAAATTCAATACCCGGAATCATAAAATCATTTGCAATACAGGTTGTGCAAAATCTTGCGCTGTCCAAATCCGAAGGAATTACTCTTTTGCGTTCGATTTTCACAATCTGTATGCCTACGAGAGGGTTCAGGACAGAAATCTCGCTGTTTGTCAGTTCACAGGGCAGCTTTTCAACGATCGCTTTTTGCTTTTTGGTGAGCTGAACCGTGTTTTTGAACATATTGGGCCGATTTCTCAAGCCATAATATCGCAAAACAGTTCCTTCAAGCTTCCATCTGCTTTGAATACCGTACATCGTAACTCCTTTCTTCGATATTGGATACGAAGTTGCTGTAATTTATGTTTTCGAGTCCTGCGCAAAAAGAAGATTTGCCCCTGTTGAAAAGGAACCGACATTTGTGAACACCGTATTCGTAAGGGCGAACAACGTTCGCCCAAAGCATCTTCTGTGCCGTAAGGAACGCAAGCTTCACTTCGGCAGTAACCGAAAGCTCGTTGCTTGCAGCTTCACTCGCCGCAGCCCCATTTTTTATCGGTAATAAACGTAATATACAATAATGGTGCGCTCCCTACCCTCATGCTCGAGGTCGGGCGCGGTGATCACCACGCCGTCCTTGGAAAGCAGCTCCCAGGCCTGCATCTGCTCGATCTTGCAACGAAAGATCACGTCTGCCGAAGCGAACACCAATAGCTCGTCATCGCGGATATTGAGCCCGCCGTTGCGGCCGATCACCTCATCCACGTCGTTGATCTTCTCGGTGACGTAACGGATGTGGTGATTGCTCATCTGCCGCGCCATCTCCCAACGGTATTGCTTGCTGTTGGGATTTTTGCTCTTTTTGGAAAAAAGTTTCTGAAAAATTCCCATCGTATCCGATCCTTTCGCTCAATCGTCCACGCGTTCGCCGAGGATGTTGCGGTATTTTTGATAGAAGGACTCAAAATAGCCGCCGTCGAGAGCCTCGCGGATCTTGCGCGTGAGGTTGTTGTAGAAATACAGGTTATGGATCACCGCCAGATGCATGCCGACGGCTTCCTTGGCTTTGAGCAGATGGCGCACGTAGGAGCGGCTGTAATTGCGGCAGGCGGGACAGTTGCAGCCCTCGTCAAAGGGACGCGGGTCACGCGCGTATTTTTCGTTCATGAGATTGATCTTTCCGTGCCAGGTAAAGAGATTGCCGTGGCGCGCATTGCGGCTGGGCATCACGCAATCAAAGAAATCCACGCCCAGATGTACGGCTTCCAGAATGTTGCAGGGGGTTCCCACGCCCATGAGATAACGCGGCTTGTCGGTGGGCATATGCGGCTCCACGGCGTCGATGATACGGTACATCTCCTCGGTCGGTTCTCCCACGGCAAGGCCTCCAATGGCATAGCCCTCGCAATCCACCTCGCGGATCATATGCATATGCTCCACGCGCAGATCCTCATAGGTACCGCCCTGGTTGATGCCAAAGAGCATTTGGTGCTTGTTGATGGTTTCGGGAAGCGCGTTGAGGCGATCCATCTCGGCACGGCAACGCACCAGCCAACGGTAAGTGCGCTCCATACTGTCCTTGCAGTATTTATGCGGCGCGGGATTCTCCACGCACTCGTCGAAGGCCATGGCAATGGTAGACGCCAGATGCGATTGGATCTGCATGCTTTCCTCGGGTCCCATAAAAATGCGCTTGCCGTCGATGTGCGAAGCAAACCGCACGCCCTCCTCGGTGATCTTGCGGAGTTGGGAGAGGGAAAACACCTGAAATCCGCCGCTATCGGTGAGGATCGGGCGATCCCAATTCATAAACTTGTGCAGTCCGCCCATATCGTGGATCAGTTGATCTCCCGGACGGAGATGCAAGTGGTAGGTGTTGGAAAGCTCCACCTGACAGTCGATCTCGCGCAGCTCCATCGTGTTAACGCCACCCTTGATCGCGGCACAGGTGCCAACGTTCATAAACACGGGCGTTTGAATATCCCCGTGTACCGTGTGCAAAACGCCTCTGCGCGCTCTGCCCTCCTGCTTGAGCAGTTCAAATTGCTTTGACATATCAAAGTCCTTTCTCGGCAGCAAGAATACAGCTTGCTCCTGTTTTTTCGTTTTATCTGTGGGGGAAGGGGAACTTCTTTGAGGAAGAAGTTCCCCTTCCCCCACACCCCTATCCCTCCAAGAACCTTACGGAGAATTGCAGGGATACGTGTAATAAAAGATTTTGCGATTCATAAATGCTTGAAATGTTTTTGAGGGGTGTGGGGAACTTTTTTCAAAAAGTTCCCCACAAAATGCCTCCCCATCAAAATCCCGTACGGTCGAATTGCTTGTCGAGCGTATGGTGGGTCAGCTCGAGGGCCACCGGTCTGCCGTGGGGGCAAAAGGTGATATCGGGAATCTCCATCAGCTTGTCGACGATCCACTTGATATGCTCGTCGGCATAGATCCTGCCCGCCTTCACGGCGGCCTTGCAGGCGGCTTGATAGAGGGCTTTTTCAAAGAGAATGTCACGCGTGAGCTTCACGCTTCCCGTAGCATTGAGGATGCGCCCCGCCATGCTTCCCAGCATATCTGACACGGCGTTGCTCTCCACCGATTCGGGAATGGCGTCCACCGAGACGGTATTGCGCGCGTAGCGCAACGAAAACCCGATCTTTTCCAGCTCGCCGTTGTATTCTCGAAGAGCCTCCACCTCGGCGCTGGTGAGCATTACGTCGATCGGAAGCATCAAAAGCTGCGACACGACCTCCACGTTTTGCAATCCGCGTTTAAGCTGTTCAAACAGGATCCGCTCGTGCGCGGCGTGCTTGTCCACCACCAGCATTTTGTCGCCGGTTTCCACGATCACGTAGGAGTGGAATACCTCTCCCACGATGCGGTACGGCAACACGGGGGCCGTTTCGGCTTCCTCGGGGCGCGCGCTCGGCAGCGGCAGCACTTCTTCGGGTGTCGGAGGTACGGTGGGCGCTGCAACAGGCTTGGAAGGCTCCTCTTCGGGCATCGGCGGAAAGGCGGCAGAAGCCGTCGATTCGACCGATGCAGGCGTTTTCACGTCGACCTTTGCCGGTTCCTGCGTTCTCGGCGTAGCCTTGGAGGGTTGCTCCGTGGGGACAACGTGCTCGGTCACCAGCGGCAGATTTTTTGGCGTTTGCACCGTATAAGGCGCAGACTCTTGCGGCACCGTGGGAGCTCTCCCAAACGATGTGCTCGTCTTTTTCGCTGGCTCGGTGTATAGATTGCGGTATTCCTCCGCAGTCATCCGCGTTTGCGGTTGCGGCTGGGTCCGGCCCGTGAGATCGTAGGAAAGCTGGCGTTTGTCCAAGGATTCCATCTTTCCGTCGCGCACGGGGACCGTAGAATCCGACATGCGACCCGCAAACGGGGACCGTCCCGACGAACGGCGGGCATTCACCTCCAGCTGCATCGAGGGACGCGACGCGTTGTTTTCCAGCGCGGTGCGCACGGTATAATAGATTGCCTCAAACACGGGCTTTTCGTTGGAGAATTTGACCTCCAGCTTGGCGGGATGTACGTTGACGTCCACACGCGCGGGATGAAGCTCTAAAAAGAGCACGCACGTGGGAAACTTTTCGGGCGGCATGTACGACGTATACGCCTGCTCCAAGGCCGCCATGGCGGTCTTGCTCTTGACGTAGCGCCCGTTGATAAAGAAATTCTGATGGTTGCGGTTGGCCTTGAAATTATCGCTCCGTCCGATAAAGCCCTTTACCGTGATCCCCTCGTTTTCACTGTTCACCTCAATCAGACGCGAGGCAAACTCCTTGCCAAACACGGCGTACACGGTGTTTTTGAGGATACCGTCACCCGCCGTTTCCAGCTTGACGTTTCCGTCCACGATCAGGCGGAAGGCAATTTCGGGATGCGAGAGCGCCACCTTTTCGACGTTTGCGGTCACCGCCATCGACTCGGTAACGTCTTTTTTGAGGAACTTCCGCCGCGCGGGGACGTTGGCAAACAGATTCTCCACGATCACCGACGTGCCCGTGGAGCAGCCCTGCTCGTGCAAAGACACGATCTCTCCGCCGTGCGCTTCCAAAACGGTTCCAAACTCTGCCTCCGCCGTTTTGGAAATGATGCGGATGTCCGAAACCGACGAGATCGCCGCCAGCGCCTCGCCGCGAAATCCGAGCGTGAGGATGCCGTCAAGATCCTCGGCACTTTGGATCTTACTCGTGGCGTGTCTGCGGATGGCCGTGGGAATATCGTCGGGCTCCATGCCGCAGCCGTTGTCGCTGACGCGCATGAAGGTCACACCGCCGTTCTGGATCTCCACAGTGATACGGGTCGCCCCCGCGTCAATCGCGTTCTCCATCAGCTCCTTGATCACCGACGCGGGGCGGTCTACCACCTCTCCCGCCGCTATTAAGTTCGCTACCGCAAACGGCAAGACGTTGATCTTTCCCATTGGCGTCCCTCCTTTGTTTTTATTTTTGGCTTTTTTCGTGGGGAACTTTTTGAAAAAAGTTCCCCACACCCCTCAAAAACTTTTCAAAAGGGTTATGACTGTGGCCGTTCATTTTGTGCGCCACAGATGAGCAATAGCTCTCGCTAGCGGTCAGGGACCACTACCCCGCCTGCTCCAAAAAGTTCATTTTTAGGGGAAAATAAAAATTTTTTTCTTACTCTGTTATGACAATCGAATCTTCGTCGGTTAAAGGATAGACCTTATACTTTCTTTCCTTTAAAAGCTGCTCATAATGCGCTTGTCGTTCGGGGGTAAAATGACAGATCAAGACACCATCGAAGAGACCAAGTCCCGAAAAGTCGGTCATATCCTCGGGGGCGTCATCGTAGCAGGTTACGTGCGAAACATCGGGCGTAACCAAATGCGCACCCGCACTACCACCAATGTAAGTAACTCCGGATTGAATATACCGGATCATCTCCTTGTCAAATCCGCTTTTACGGATTCGGTCAAGTGTTTTCAGCGTGTTCCCACCGCTCACGTAAAGCACATCGATCTCTAGGCCAAAATACTCAGTTGGGTTGTAATAATCAAACACGTTGATGTTTTCTCTTACAAAGCCAAACTCCTGCATCCGCCGATAAAACTTTTCGCTGTGAATCGCCTCAAAGGTGGCTTTTTCGTTGGGAACAAACAACAAGCGGCACTTCTCGATCAGCTTTGGAAGATGATCGATGATCTCTTTTCGTGACTTCTCATTTCGAAAATCGCAAGAGGATAAAATCAAATTCATAGTTTTTCTTTTTCCATTTTTTGCACGGAATCCTGTCTCAACTCCTCGCGCAAACTTTTTGTCCACTCCGACCACTCGCAGTTTTTCTGCCCGTAGGTCAGATTTTCCTCATATTCGCGGGGTAGCCAAGTGGAGATCGGTGCTTCGTTGTGAGAGATTACTCCCTCCATGTTGTCCAACGATTTATAGAGCTTGGCCTCGGGTGTTTGCAAATCTGCCATTTCTGCAAAGAGTGCGGAAAACTCTGTGCGGTAGTCCTCGGGCAAGAGGGACAACAAGCGATCCACCGCCCGTGTTTCTTCCTGTTCGTCGGCTTCGGTTTTCAAAAAAGCGGGAATATCCCCCGTCAAGGCTTCTCCAAAATCGTGGATGAGACACATCTTGATCACCTTATTCATATCCAAATCGGGATACTCGTCGGCACACAGCATGGCCATCACCGCCAGCCGCCACGAATGCTCGGCCACGCTCTCTTGCCGCCCCGTAGACGTCCAGGAGTGCCGCGTGTTGCATTTCAGCTTTTCAATCGTATTTAAAAACGTGATGTAATTTCGATAATTCATAAAAATCCTTTCAAAAAATCAACGGGAATCTTTTAACCAAGCTCCCAAAACACACGCAAACGCTTGAACTGCATCTCCAAGTGTTTCCGCATAGTCCAAGATGCGCACATCATTCCGATACTCCAAGGGTGCTTTTCTCACCTGCAAAGCAATTTTTAATTCTTCCGGAACAGGACACAAGCCGTTCTCCAATACCCACTCCGCTGCAGCCGTTTTGGAAATGACATTTCCTGTTTGCACAGTGTAAATTCCTCTTGCAATATCCAACAACCAACCAAAAGAATATAAACTGCGCTCTGTTTTTTTCGCGTATTTTAGAATCGCATCGTAGTGCCGCAATACGTCCTTATACAAGTCGTCATAGCTTGGCATATGCAAACAGTCGCGGACATCTTTGCCATACAACAAAATACTGCTTTCCAACAACTCCGTTCTACAAAAGCTATCAAAAAGGTACGTATCCGCAATTCTCTGTCCGCTTGTTCCCCAATAAACAACTCTATCCGATTGCTGTTTCAAAAATGCAGAAAGAGATAGCATCCCGCCCTCGAAAGAGCGATAATAAGGATTGTCCGATTCGTCTTGCAACAACTCCTGCCTTAGCCAAAGCAATTTTTGTGCCTGAAAATTCGTAATTTGTTGCTCAGTCAACACCAAAATATCAATATCACTCCACCCCAATCGAAAATCGCCGAGCGGAAGCGAACCGTACAAATAAATGGTAGGCGAAGATGCATCGAAAACATCTACAATAGCAGACACCATCGTATCTATCGCATGACATAATCCCGCATGATTTGCCATAACACTATAGGCATAATTATCGTGTAATCTTTCTTTCATTTCAGCGTTTATCTACCTCTAAGCTAAAAGTAACTACGCCATCCGGGCAACAAAAGCGAATCGATGTGGCAGAATCTCCGCCAAGATTTCGCAAATCCCCACCGGCGCGCACAGCCTCCATGATGGGAAACACCTTTAACATGGCTTTTTGACAAAAATCAGCAGGACACCCATATTCACAGTGGTAGGCATCACCAATCTCATGACCATTTCGGCAATCAATCGCCCCCTTGGAATTTTTCTTTCCATTGACAACGGTGATTTGAAAGGCAAAATCTTCCTTTGTAAACTTTTTCATAAAACACCTCTTTAAAAGTTTTGAAGGGGCTTGGGGAAACTTTTACAAAAGTTTCCCCAAATCGCGTCCCCGTGCCCCGCGTCCTTACTGCAAGCGTTTCTTTAAGTCAAACAGGAACGACATACATTCAAAGGGCGAAAGGGTGTTGAGATCGACGGATTTGAGCTCGGCGATCACCTGCTCGTGGATGCAATCGTCAAAGGAGATCAGCGTATCGTCCTTTTCCTCCGCCTTTTTCTTTTTGCCGATGCCGCCCTCCACGCTATCCGAGATCGCCTTGGAGGTCTGTTCCACCGAGGCAAGGATCTCACGCGCACGCTTGATCACTTCGTTGGGCAGTCCCGCCAGCTTTGCCACCTCAATGCCGTAGCTGTCGTCGGTGGAGCCGCGCACGATCTTGCGCAGGAAGGTGATGCTGTCGCCGCGCTTTTTGGCGGCAATGTTGTAGTTTACCACGCCCTCAAACTCCTCTTCCATCGAGGTCAGCTCGTGGTAGTGGGTAGCAAACAGGGTCTTGGCACCGATCTTGCGGCTATTGGTGTATTCCACGATGGCACGGGCAATGCTCATGCCGTCAAAGGTAGAGGTTCCGCGACCAACCTCGTCATAGATGATGAGACTGCGGCGCGTAGCGTTTTTGAGGATGTAGGAGACCTCGTTCATCTCCAGCATAAAGGTCGACTGCCCGGAAGCGAGGTCATCCGACGCTCCCACACGGGTGAATACCTTGTCCACTACGCCAATGCGCGCCTCGGATGCGGGCACGAACGAGCCGATCTGCGCCATCACGGTAATCAGCGCCACCTGGCGCATGTAAGTCGATTTACCCGCCATATTGGGGCCCGTAATCAGCATCAGGCGATTCTTTTTGGTGTCGAGGCTAACGTCATTGGGCACGAAATAGGTGTCCTTTACAAACTGCTCCACCACGGGATGTCTGCCATCCTTGATCTCGATCGCATCGCTCTCGTCGATTTCGGGGCGCACGTACTTGTTGCGGCTTGCCACGGTGGCAAGCGAAAGATAGACGTCGATCTCTGCCAGCAGTGCGGCGGTCTTTTGGATGCGCGTGCTCTGCTCGGATACGTAGTTGCGGATCGTTTGGAAGAGCTCGTACTCCAACGCGCAGATCTTGTCGGCCGCACCAAGAATGGTCCCCTCCAGATCCTTGAGCTCCTGGGTAATGTAGCGCTCGCAGTTGGAAAGCGTCTGCTTGCGGATATAGCGGTCGGGCACCTGCGCGATCAGCGACTTGGTGACCTCGATGTAGTAGCCGAACACCTTGTTGTAGTTTACCTTCAGGGTCTTGATCCCCGTTTTTTCGCGTTCCTCCTCGGCCAGCTTTTCCAGCCAGCCTTTTCCGTCGGACATCACCGAGCGCAGGTAATCCACGTCCTTGTTGTAGCCGTCGGCAATGATACCGCCCTCACGCAGAGTAAACGGCGCGTCCTCTTTGATGGAGGAGGTAATGAGGCTGCAGACGTCCGAAAGATCGTCCAGCTCCTCGCAGATCGAGCGCAGCTCCTCGCACTTGGCGCGGGAAAGCAGCTCGCGCACCTCGGGAAGCACCTGCGCGGTATTGCTCACCGCGCGCAGATCCTTTCCGTTGGCACTTCCGTACACGATACGGGTAATGAGACGCTCGAGGTCCAGTACGTGCGAAAGCGCCTCGGAAAGCTCCTCGCGGAGCATAAAATCGTTGCAGAATTCCTCCACCGCGCCTTGCCGCTTGCGGATCGCCACGGGCGAGAGCAACGGATGCTCCACCCATTTGCGCAGCATACGCGCGCCGGGAGCGGTTTTGGTCTTGTCCAAAACCCAAAGCAGCGAGCCCTTTTTCTCCTTGGTGCGCATTGATTCGGTCAGCTCAAGATTGCGGCGGCTGTTGACGTCCATTTCCAGATACTGTCCGTCGGAATAAATATTCAGCTCCTTGATGTAGGAGATGTCGCTCTTTTCGGTATCTCGCAGATAGGAAAGAAGCGCTCCAACCGCCATGCAGATCGCCTTGTTTTCCAGCGTTTCGGCGCGCACCTGCTCGCCAAACTGCGCCTGTACGGTCTCACGGCAAAGAGCGGCGTCAAAGCGCGCGCTCTGCCCGTCGGTAAGCATCATATCCCCGTGGGCGGCTAAAAATTCCCCAATCTCTCCCATATTGGCGCGCCCCAGATTGCAAAGGAGCTCCCGCGGCGCGTAGGTACCGATCTCGTTGCGCAAACGCGCATCCATGTTGTTTCCGTCAAAGGAGGTGGCGTAGACCTGCGCCGTGGAAATATCGGCAAAACAAACGCCGTATTCAAACTCGCCCATATAGAGCGCACACAGATAGTTGTTCTTCTGCTCGGAAAGAAACGCCGATTCCAGCAGCGTTCCGGGTGTGATCAGGCGCACCACCTCGCGCTTGACCAATCCCTTTGCCAGTGCGGGATCCTCGGTCTGCTCGCAAATGGCAACCTTGTATCCCTTTTCGATCAGCTTGCCGATGTAGCCCTCGGAGGAGTGAAACGGCACGCCGCACATCGGGGCGCGCTCCGCCTCTCCGCAATCCCGGCCCGTGAGTGTCAGATCCAGCACGCGTGAGGCGAGGATGGCATCGTCAAAGAACATCTCGTAAAAATCTCCGAGACGGTAAAACAGGATGCAATCCTTGTATTGTTCCTTGACCTATAAATATTGCTCCATCATGGGCGTCATAGCAAAGTCTCCTCTTTCTTAATCTCTTTTGGGTTCGCTGTTTTGATATTTTTGAAGCAGCTCCGAAAGTCTGCGTTCCAGATTTGCTTGGCAGAGCCGCGCGTTTTGATCACGCTCATCCACCTCTGCTAAAATTCCGCTCAAATTGTCGGCAACGTTGTGGCCAAGAACCGTCAGGCGGTCTTTGGGGAGCGTTCCCCCCGAGGTATTTGCGGCAGTTTCTTGAACGAGCGCTTGAAGAAGCTCGCCGATCCGCCGTTCCTGAATGGCAACTACTCCCTTGCGATCGCGGATCTCATCCCAAAGTTCATATTCTGCAAGCGTAGTGCCGTATCGGCTTTTGTAGCGTTCTTCCCGCAATTCGCGTTCGGCCTGCTCGGTCCATTCATGTCTCTTGCGCAGCTCATTCCCCGCCTCTTGAATTTGGGCATAATAGGAGCGGCGTTTCTCCAGCCCGGCATACTCCTTTTGGAGTGCGGAAAAAGCAAGAGCATCCACATCCGATAGCTTGGAGCCAAGGGCTTGCAGCTTTGCAAGAACCTCTCGCACCCGCTTGTTTTGTTCGGCCTCTGCCTGCTTGCAGGTTCGCAGTTCAAATTCCACACGCTTGATGCGAGCGTTTACCCGCTCCAATTCACCAACCGTTGCTTCGTACTGCCGCTTGGCCTCCTCGGCTTCGTCCTGTTCTTTTTGAAGCCGCTCCTCTTTTTTTCCAAGGACGGTATAAAAGAAAGTTTTTACCGAGGGCGTTTCCAATTCCTGCACGTCCGCTTGCTCGTATTCCAAATGCAGCTGCTCCTGTCGGATACGCGCATGGAGCTCGTTTGCGGTTTGATGCAAGCACTCCAACTCAGCCTCCAATGACCTTCGTGTGCCCGGATTCCCCTGTAATTCCTTTATGTCCAACAGAAACTCCCCCTTATTTTTAGGATTCGGTTAATGGCATCCTCCGCAGGTGCTGCAATTATGGGTGCAGCCAGAGGGCTCCTCGCCCGTGATCTGTGTCATGATGGTTTGGTTCACGCGGTTCATCAGATCGTTCACCTCGGCCTGTACGCGATTGAGCTCCACAAAGGTGGGATGCTCGGCAATCAGGCGATACAGTTCGTCGATCCTCTTTTGTATCACCTCAATAAAATGCAGATCGCGCTCAGGCTTTGCCACCTCTCTCTGCATAGCCTTTTGCTGTACGTCGTATTCCAGCAGATACTTTTGCAGCTGTTTATCCTCTTCATATGCCTTCTTTGCGTTTTCCAGTGCAATCAAGCGGCTATCGTCCTTGAGCTGTTTGCCAAGCTCGGCGGCAAGTTCAAAAATTTCCATGATATTTCTCTTCCTTTCGGTATTTTTCAAAAATTAAGGTTTGACGGCACGGGTTGCAAGATAGCATTCCACGTTCAGTTCGTGCAAATACCCTTCTCCGTTGGTGTCGCCGTAAAGATGTGTCAGTATAAAACCGGCCTCCAGCTGTCCGCCGATCTGCTCCTCCACGCTATGCGAAAACTGCACGCCGCAGTCCTCGCGTTGAAGCTGCTCCATCTGCGCGGGGTTGGAAAGCGGATCAAAGGGCATGGAATTGACGACCGTTTTTTCATCGTCGTCCACCAGATAGTTCACTTCATTCCCCAGCCCCGAAAGCAATACACCGCCGCGCTTTAACACGCGGAAGCACTCGCGAAAGAGCGGCTTGACCTCGGCGATATAGCAATTGGACACGGGATGAAAGATCAGATCAAACGAGCCGTCGGCAAACGGCAGCGGTTGGGTCATGTCGGCGCGTACGATCTTGATGGAATATCCCTCGCGCTCTGCCACCCTGCGCTCACTCTCCAATTGCTTTTCGGAGTAGTCGAGCACGGTACACTCTGCTCCCAGCGCGGCAAAGATCGGCATCTGCTGGCCGCCGCCCGAGGCGAGACCCAACACGCGTTTTCCGCAGAGATCGCCAAACCACTCGCGCGGCACGGGCTTTGTGGGCGTGAGCACCACCTGCCAATTTCCCTTTTGCGCCTGTTCGTATTCCTCGTGGGAGATCGGGATCCCCCATTCCCAGCCTTCCTCGATCCAACGGTCGATGGTCTCGGCGTTGACGTCGCGGTAATTCATCGGGACACCTTCTTCCCGTACAAAGCAAACGCATCGGCGCGCTCCACAACAAACTCTACAAAGGTTCCGGTATCCTCGGGAACGCCTTCAAAAAAGGCGATCTTATTTCCCTCGGTGCGCCCCGCGTAAAGCGCGGCGTTGTTCTTGCTGACGCCGTCGCAAAGCACGCGCAGGGTCTGTCCTACAAGCGGTTGATTTTTCTCGGTTGCGATCGCATTTTGCAATGCCAACAGGCGATCAAAGCGCTCGTTTTTCGTCTTTTGCTCCACCTGCACCATCTCAGCCGCGGGAGTTCCCTTGCGCGGCGAATAAATAAACGAATAGAGCATATCAAATTTTACACGCTCCAGCATCGCAAGCGTGTCGGAGAAATCCTCCTCGGTCTCCCCCGGAAAGCCCACGATAATGTCGGAGGTCAGGGTAACGTCGGGCATTTTTTCGCGCATATAGTCCACGATCTCCAAATATTTCGCGGTATCATAGCGGCGGTTCATGGCCCTCAGAACCGCGTCGCTTCCCGATTGCATCGGCAAATGGAACTGATGCGCGATATGCCGCGACGACGCCATCACGTCGATCAGCTTGCGGCTTGCATCCTTTGGGTGGCTGGTCATAAAGCGAAGCCAAAAGTCGCCCTCCAGCTTGTCCAGCTCATAGAGCAGATCGGCAAAGTCTCCGTTTCCCTCCAGATCCTTGCCGTAGGAGTTGACGTTCTGCCCCAGCAACGTAATGTCTTTGTATCCCTCTCGGACCAGCTGCGCAACCTCTTTGACGATCTCACCCATTTCGCGGCTGCGCTCGCGTCCGCGCACGTACGGCACAATGCAGTAGGAACAGAAATTGTTGCATCCGTACATGACCGACACCCATGCGCGATAGTTGCTCTCGCGACGGATCGGAAGCCCCTCGGCCACCAGATATTCGCTCTCCTCGGGGCAAAACAGACGCTTTCCCTTTTCCAGCTTTTCGCAAAGCAGCTGCGGAAAGCGGTGAAGCGAGGACGTACCGAATACGAAATCCACGTACGGATAGCGGTGCTTCAATTCCTCTCTGCGGTGCTCCTGCACCACCATGCACCCGCAAACGCCGATCATCAGGCTCGGCTTTTTGGCTTTGAGATGCTTGTACTGCCCCACCAGCGACAACGCCTTTTGCTCGGCATGCTCACGGATCGCGCAGGTGTTGACCATAATCAGATCGGCCGCGTCGGGCGTGGGAGTGATCGTATACCCCATCGCCTCGCAAAGCCCCGCGATCTTTTCGCTGTCTGCCTCATTTTGCTGGCATCCGAGCGTTAATACAAACGCCTGCGGACGCGCTCCCGTTTCGGCATACACACGGTCGTTTCTGTCGCGCATCCGCGCAACGGATACCTTCTGCGCTTCTACCTCTTCCGCCGACAAGCAATTCCTCTCCTTCATATCCTACGTCCTTCCGACAAACCATAATACTTCATCTTATTATTATACAATAAGTGTCCCAAAATGTCAAGAAAAAACAAGGACATTTTGTTAGCAAAGCAAAAAAAGCAAGCGCGGCACTGCCATGGCAGTGCCGCGCTTGATTTTGCGAAGAATGAAATACTTGGAGCACACGAAGTGCTTTCTACGTATTGACGTGTCTTATTTCCCGTAATTGATCACATAAGGTTGACATTCACCCGTTACGACGTGAACGAACAAATCATGTGAATCGGAAATGTAACGAACCGTTGAGTTGGCAGTATGATCCTCCCACGAGCGGCGGCGCTCCCAATAAGCGATCACGTGGTAATATCCAAAATCATCATAGTACTCGTCTTGCACAGTGATACGAAGAGTTAGAAACGTGCCGCAGGCAGCATCGCATACTCCGTCTATATCACCCCAATATGCATTGGCAATTGCCATCGCCTCTTCCCGCGAAATTTTCTTTTCAAACGGCACCTCGAGGGGAGAAAAATCAACCTTCTTCTTGGGATTCTCTTCGAAAAAGAGCAACGCTTCCGCTTCGGTTACCTGCACACCGTGAATGTAAAATTCCGCGTTGGGGGATCCATCGTTGACAATGCGCCAAAGATTTTTTGATTTTAGCGTCCATCCGTCAAAGAAAATTCGATCTTCTCCGTATTCAAAATCCTGTCCCATGTGATGCCATCCGTATGAGCCATCGGTATTTAGATTTGAATCCCGAAGTACAAACGGATACAGATAAACCGTTCCCTTATAGTAGCGCAGGAGCAACATATCGCCGCAATGAATAACCAGCTCTGTAACCCCGTCGTAATCCACGTCAACGTGTGCATAACCAAGATTACTCTCCTCGGAAAGCAAAACTTGTGTATACGGTGCTTTGCAATCCTTGAAATAACAGTATTCATCGGTTTCGGTATTGTACACCTTCATTTTATTTTGCAATACTGCAACAAAGGCTTGCTTTGCGCATGCCTGCGCAATCTCACCCCCCATGAGAAACCGCAATTTTGCGAGGTTACGCGTCATCCCATACATACTAAAGTGTTGATTGATGACATCGTCGTATTCTTCCTGTGTGAGTACGATCGTTTGCCCATTTTCCACCTTATAGAACTCCTTCGCGGAAGAACCGTCAGAAAACTCCCGTACGTTGCAACCAATCGTTATAATTGGCTCTAAGGAGCCCCCTCCTCTTGGAAGGCGAAAAATCTCACGCGAATAGGTTCCTCCTGATTCTCTTTCGATCACATGGATCGATCCCTCGTGGTCAACCTCGCAGATTCTTTCCTTTCCAAAATGGTCCAAAAGAACAGGACTGCCGTCTACCGTGGTAAAAATGGCAATAACGTCATACCCCTCATTGAGAACAATCAATTCGTACACATCATCACCGTTCAAATCCCGGACAGACCCTCGGACGCGCTGTCGCTCGGAGAGCTGCGGAGGAGAATAAAGAAATGCTGACTGAACAAGCTTATGACACCACTCGACCTGCTGTGCATCGGTAATGCCCAAAACAGTGCTGAAATCCGTCTCGTAATTTCCGGTATGCTCGCACACCGCGTACACCGCATGGATCAAATTCTGAATCGAGCTGTAATCGACAAAAAAATCATACCCGGCTTCGAAAAGCGGAAGAATGACATTACGCTCGGTGCGATCCTTGGCGTCATAGGATAGATAAATCCTACCGTACAGGACCTTCAGTGACTGAATGGGATTGGCTGTTTCTTTAAAATCGAGCGCAAATTCTTTATAGAAAGTATCGTCAAATAAACTCTCGGCGACCAAAACGTAGTTATTCACATCGCCCCTCAGGTAGATGACAATATTTTCTGAGGTACCTCGAACACTGTCTTTGGAATAAATTTTGGAAAAACGGTTGTTTGCCACATCGTAGTATTGGCGGTTCTTCCCCTCAGTAATACAAAGCAGGTAATTACTTGGCTTAGAAATATGAAAAGAGCTATCCGCTTCCCCAAAATGTGCCACGCGTCCGTCAAGCCCGTAAAAATAATATTTTACCCGATTCTCTTCGACTTTTTCGATCCTGTAATAATCACCCTGTTTGGGGAAATCCAAATTCTTTATGTCCGTTTCTTTCTCTTCCTCTGTATCTTCCATCTCCTCCATGTTCGTTTCGGAGTTGCTATTTACATCATCCGGATCACTATCCGCCGGAGCGTTGATCTTATCGTCTGCAACGCAAGAACATAGGGATAAAAGCATGATACAGGCAAGCAAAAAGGCAACGTTTTTTTTCATAGAATTCCCCCTTAAAAGCATGTAATACAAGGTCATTATAGCATGTCAAAAGCAAGGTGTCAAGGGGCTTTTGGAAAGTGGAGGGGAAATTTTTAAAGAAGGCATTTTTTCGCTTCGAGTGGGGGAAAACACTCATTTTTAAGCAAAAAAAGAGGAGGCACAAGGCGTGCAAATACACCTCGTACCCGTCGAAAGGCTTGCTTATTTTTGTAGGGAAAGCGTTCCTTTTTAAGATCACGTAACTTATCCGGGGCTCTTCCAAGAATAAAAAAACAAGACGGACAACATTTTGCCCATCTTGTTTGTGTATATGTAAGATGTATATGTAAGAATAGCAGTCAAACAGCGAAATCGTATGTTCACACATGAAAGTTGCTGATGAAATCTCTGAGGTGATAATCATTTCGTACAAACAATTCAAACTTATCATTTTGAATCTGAACCACGAAAGCCATCTCATCCTCGTCAACAGGTGTTTGATTCCATTGGATATCGTTAATGTGCTCCAGTTGATACCGTTTGGTTTCCGCAGGCCGACCGCTCAAAAGCGATTTTTCGCTAACAATCAGCCATAATTCGTCTTTCGTGCGCACAAAAGCAAGCATCACCAACCGGCTTCGCACCGTTTTTCTTCCCAACATGTGCGTGAATTTCACCTTGCCTGCATCCGAAAAGCACAAGAGCATTTGCATTTCCACCTTGCTGTAATTGCGGAACTCATTTGCTCGCTTCTCTCGAAACTCCTCCTGGTATTTACTGATAAAAGCTTCCATTTTCGCATTGGATGGCGGACGAATCGCAAACACAACGATGGAAATCAAAGCGCATATTCCAAAAAGACACCACGATACCAAAAAAATTTTACTGTCAATGGGAGTGACAAATCCAATCACAAAGAGAGGAATCAAAAAGAATTTAAAACATTGAAGGATTTTATCCAAATGCAAAAACCAAAGAACCCCAAATTTCATAATACAAGCCCCTTCCGTTGTATCTTTGGAAAAAAATCATCTTTAAAATGCTCTCAATAAAAAATTGATATAATCAAGACCTTCATAAATGATCAATGAGTCCACCTCTTCTCCGCTCCCTATCATTTTGTAGCCATTCCCAAGATAGGCGTACAGTGCGATTGGCGCAGGATGAATGATCAAGACACACTCGCCATTATCAACGGTAGGTACTTCCATAGAAATGGCTTTTTTACGTCCTTCGCTATCAATCAGTAAAGACGGCTCAAAACCCGAGGTATGATTCCTGAAAAAAGATAATGCACGCGGTTTTGTATAAAAAGCGCAATTTCTGTTTCGAATATAAATATTCTTCTTTAAAGGATTACCGTGAAAGAAACACAAAGCCGTTTTCTTTTGTTGGAATGAAAGGATAACGTCAACTTGAACGCGTTTTGAAAAAAACGAGAGAAATGACGGTCTGCAAACTTGACAAGCTATCCCCTTTCGGTTGCAAATTTTTTGAATCTTGCGAATGAAAAAAGCACGGTGGAAAGCAGCACGTAAAAAACGGATCAAAAATGGACATGCCACAATTCCTGCCGCCAAAGGAACAAACAGATACCAATACAGATAACATAAATTCAAAAAATTCCAAACACCAAGAATGAAAGATTCCAGTAAATAAAGCATACGCCGCCCCTTCCCCTACATCCCACTTGAAAATATTCGTTTTTGTTTTAAAAAATCATATTTTACCATAAATACAACCTCATTATAACACAAATGTGTTCCTTTGTCAACATATGTGTTCATATTTTTTCTAAAAAAAAGTAAAATAGGGAATGAGGGGTGATAAAATGTCAGAAATATATCTTGATTCAAAAATCGTAGGCGAGGCAATTGCACATTGCAGAAAAGCCAAAAATCTTTCTCAGGAAATACTAAGCGGCTTGGCAGATATCGGCCGCACCCACCTAAGCGCGATCGAACGAGGCGAACGAAAGCCAACGCTGGAAACGCTTTACCGAATCAGTATTGCTTTTGATATGCGCATGAGCGAAATCGTACATGAAATAGAAAAACGCATATAATACCTCCACAAACACACGCGCGCCAAATGCGGATCCGCATTTGGCGCGCTTGTGTTCTTTATTATCAGAATTCAATTTTCTTTTCGATATAGGATTTCAGCTCGGAAATCGGGATGCGGACCTGCTCCATGGTATCGCGGTCGCGCACAGTCACGCAGTTGTCAGCTTCCTTGGTGTCGTCGCCAACAGTCTCAAAGTCCACGGTAATGCAAAGAGGCGTACCGATCTCGTCCTCGCGGCGGTAGCGTTTTCCGATCGAACCGGTCTCGTCGTAGTCCACCATGAAGTACTTGGAAAGCTCCTCGTAGATCTCGCCAGCCTTGTCGGAAAGCTTTTTGGAAAGCGGCAGAATGGCAGCCTTGTAGGGTGCCAGCGCGGGATGCAGGTGAAGCACCGTGCGCACGTCGTTCTTCGCTTCGTCGATCACTTCCTCGTCGTAAGCGTCCACCAAGAAGGCAAGCGCCACGCGGTCGGCGCCGAGAGAGGGCTCTACCACGTAAGGAATGTAATGCTCACCGGTCTCCTGATCGAAATAGGTCAGGTCCTTGCCGCTGTGGTTCTGATGCTGGCCAAGGTCGTAGTCGGTACGGTCGGCAATGCCCCAAAGCTCGCCCCAACCAAACGGGAAGAGGAACTCAAAGTCGGTGGTTGCTTTGGAGTAGAAGCAAAGATCCTCGGGATCGTGGTCGCGCAAACGGAGATTTTCCTCGCGCATACCGAGGTTGAGCAGGAACTTGTGGCAGTAGTCCTTCCAGTAAGCAAACCATTCCAGATCGGTGCCGGGCTTGCAGAAGAACTCCAGCTCCATCTGCTCGAACTCACGCGTACGGAACACGAAGTTACCGGGCGTGATCTCGTTACGGAAGGATTTACCGATCTGTGCCACGCCGAAGGGCAGCTTTTTGCGGCTGGTGCGCTGCGCGTTGTTGAAGTTTACGAAGATACCCTGTGCCGTTTCGGGGCGCAGATACACGGTGTTGGAGTTGTCCTCGGTAACACCGATAAAGGTTTTGAACATCAGGTTGAACTTCTTGATGTCGGTAAACTCATGGCCGCCGCACTGCGGGCAACCGATGTTTTTCTCCTTGATGTACGCTGCCATCTCCTCAAAGCTCCATCCGGCGGGGTTATCGTCCAGGCCGTTCTGGAAGGCGTAGTCCTCAATGAGCTTGTCGGCGCGGTGACGCATTTTGCACTGCTTGCAATCCATCAAAGGATCGGAGAAACCGCCAACGTGACCCGATGCAACCCAGGTTTCGGGGTTCATAATGATCGCGCTGTCCAAACCAACGTTGTATTTGCTCTCCTGCACAAATTTTTTCCACCAAGCGCGCTTGACGTTGTTCTTGAACTCCACACCGAGAGGACCGTAGTCCCAGGAGTTGGCAAGACCGCCGTAGATCTCGGAGCCGGGGAAAATAAAGCCGCGCGTTTTGCAGAGCGCAACGATTTTGTCCATTGTTTTTTCGGAATTGTTCATGTCTGTTTCTCCTATCCTATACGTACCCGTATATTTCTCTTCAAATCTTGTATATTATAGCACTTTTTTATTCGGCTGTCAAGTGGTTCCCTTCCTAATTTTTCGTGGGGAACTTTTTGAAAAAAGTTCCCCACACCCCTCAAAAACTTTCAAAGTTTTTTTGTCACAAAATTACTTGCTTTCATTCGTGGGAGCCATCGCAAAGATAAAGCGCGCGAAAGTGAATGATCCCGTGTGAAACAGAGGCGCGGAAAGTTCTTGGGAGGGGAGTGGGGAGCCTTCTTTCCAAGAAGGGCTCCCCACAAGAATCCTATTTTCTCGCTGCCGTCAGCGTGTTTTGGAGCAGCATGGTGATGGTCATGGGACCTACGCCGCCGGGGACGGGCGTGATCGCAGAAGCGATGGGCTCAACCTCGGCAAAATTCACATCCCCCGTCAGCTTGCCGTCAGCGCGGCGATTCATACCTACGTCAATCACTACGGCACCGGGCTTGACCATGTCGGCTCCCACAAAGTCGGCGCGCCCGATCGCTACCACCAGAATGTCAGCCTCACGGCAAACGGCGGCAAGATCACGCGTGCGACTGTGACAAACGGTCACCGTTCCGTTGGCGTGGAGCAACAGCATGGCCATGGGCTTGCCCACAATATTGGAGCGTCCGATCACCACGCACTTCTTCCCTGCGGGATCGATGCCGCTCCGCTCGAGCAGAGCCATCACGCCCGCAGGCGTACAGGGCAGAAAATCGTAGTCCCCGATCATGATCTTTCCTACGTTGTAGGGATGAAAGGCATCCACGTCCTTTTTTGGATCGATACGGAGCAGCACCTCGGTCTCGTCCAGATGCTTGGGCAGAGGAAGCTGGACCAAAATCCCGTGGATCTTGCTATCCAGATTCAGCTTATCCACCAGCGCATTGAGCTCCTCCTGTGCCGTTTCGGCAGGCAGACGGTAGACTTCGGAATAAAATCCGACCTCCTCACACGCGCGCGCCTTGTTGCGCACGTATACCTGCGAGGCGGGGTCCTCCCCCACGATCACCACGGCAAGGCCGGGAGCATATCCATGCTCCGCCACAAATGCAGCCGTTTCTTCTTTGATCTCCTCACGGATCTGCGCCGAGATCAATTTTCCGTCAATCAATTTTGCCATCTTCGTTTTCCTCCGTTTCTTCAGGAACGGTGTCTCCGTCCTCAATTTCCGCTTCCAATTCCTCTTCGGTTGGTGCAGTGGGCTTTGTTTCTTCTGCAACTTCGTTCTCCGCCGCTTTATTGCTTGCCGCGCATGTTTGACCTGCAAACACGGGAGCAAAGCGATGGGTTCTTCCCCAAACCGCAAAGAAGATCAGCAGCGCGCTGCCCACCACAAAGCACAAAAGTCCCAAGCATTGCGAAATGCGGAGAGGCGTGCCGGGAATAAAGAGACTGTCGGTACGAAGGCCCTCAATAAACATGCGGCCAAAGCCGTACCAAGCAAAATACATCAAAGCGATCTGCCCGTTGTATTTTTTATGCCTGTAAAAAATACTTACCAGCACAAAGCCCAAAAGATTCCAGAGCGATTCATAGAAAAACGTAGGATGATAATACGTGGGTTGATTGCTCCAGGAATTGGGATAGAGCCCCATACGAAGCGTGTGGAACAGTGTTCCCTCTCCACTGTTTAAAATGTGCTCGTTGTTGAAGAAATAGAAACGGGTGGTCTCTCCAATCGCGTAGCCGTAGGCCTCTCCGTTGCAGAAATTGCCCCAGCGTCCCACCGCTTGCGCCAGCATCACTCCCGGTGCCGCCATGTCAAACAGCTTGCGCCAGGAGATCTTCTTCCACAGGCACCCCAGCACAATTCCGATACAGCCGCCAATGATACCGCCGTAAATGGCCAGTCCACCGTTCCAGATGGCGATCACGTCGAGAAAGCTCTCGTATCGGTATTGATCCAGCGTGGTCAGCACGTAATACAGGCGGGCACCAATCACCCCCAAGAAAACAGTGCAAATACCGATGTCGATAATGTCATCCAGCACCACGCCCTCGCACTGCTTGCCGCGATAGTAGACGTGTAAAAATGCCAGCACGATGCCCAGCGTGATCAGGATGCCGTACCACCGCACCTCCACGCTGCCAATCGAAAATGCCACACGGTTGAGGGTAAACTCCCCGATGCCAAGGCCCGGAAACGAAATTTGAAAGGTTTCTTTCATGATTTGCTTCTCCTTTTTTATTTTTTGGATTCTTTTTCTTCAAACGGACGTACCACCGCCATAGCAAAGTATTCCTTGCGGAAAACCTCTCTCAGCAGAGATTCCACTTCTTCCTTTGTAATGCTTTGCAGGATCGGCAGATACGAAAACAGATCCACGTCCTCAAACACAAACGCCGTAAGACGATTGGCAATCTCATCGGTGGAATCGTAGGAACGCAGCTCGTCGGCATACAGCACGCGACGGCAACGCTCCAACGCCTCCCGGTCGATCCCCTCGCGGATCACCCGATCCAGGTACTCCTGCAAAAGAGTAAATACCAACTCGGGATCGTCGGATTCCCCCGATATTGCATGGAACCCGAACCCTTCCTCGCAAGAGTATCCTCCCGAAAAGGACGCGGAGATCAGATTTTTTTCAAACAAAGAGCTGTAAAATTCTCCTGCGCGAGAGAACAGAAGCTCATCAAGCAGCGTGAGCGCGGCATCACGGCGCAATCGCTGCATCGGATCGGTAGGCACGTTGGGATCCTTGATGCCAATGGAAAACAGCGGCTTTGCCACCTGCATACGCGTCTCGCAACGGCATTGGTGCACAAGCGCTGGCTCCTCCCGCATAACCCGTACCGCCGCCAACGGATCGGCCTGCTTCGGTAATACGTGATCTGCCACACGCAGCACTTGCCCGGGGGTCACGTCACCGCATACCACCAGAGCCATATTGGAAAGATTATAGAACATGCGATGACAGTCATACAGGAGCTCCGGCGTGATCTCTGCAATCGACGCCACCGATCCGCAAATGTTACGGCGCACCGGATGGTGCTTGTAAAGGGCCTCCAACAGCATCTGGAAGCAACGCTCCCACGGACTGTCCTCATATTCGCGGATCTCCTGCGCAATGATCCCCTGCTCCTTTGCCACCGACTCTGCCGTGAAGTGCGGGTGGGTAACGAAGCGCAACAACTCCGTCAGAGATTCTTCAAATTGCGACGTGCAGTTGAACAGGTAGGACGTACGATTATAGGTGGTAAAGGCATTGGCATCGGCGCCAAGCGCCGCGAAATGCTCAAAGGAATCGCTTCCGTCCTCATTTTCAAACAGCTTGTGCTCCAAAAAGTGCGCAATTCCGTCGGGAACGGTAACAGGCTCTCCGCCCTCCGGTGTGCAAAAGCAATTGTCGATCGACCCGTAGTGCGCCGTCAGAAAGGCACAGGTGGCCGCCATTTTTTTGGGAAATACATAGATGGAAAGCCCGCTTCGATGCGCGATTTTTACATAATGCTCGTTCAATACCGCGGAGGAATACTCAGTTGTCTTCATCGTCATCCTCCTTTTGCGCAAGGGTGCCACGCAGAAAATAAACCACGTCCACCGTCATGCCGCGCACCGCGGCGATCACGTCCTCCCGGGTCACCGCCCCAAACCGCTTTCGCGTTGATTCCACCGTCTCCTTCAAGCCAAGAAGCGAGCGTCCGAAATAAAAGCTCTCCAGCGCCGCGGGACTGTCTCCCAGCTGCCGGTAGGCGCTTTGGATCGATTGCTTAGCCGCCAGAAGCTCCTCGCGGGAAAACTCTCCGTTTGCCATGGTGCGCAGCTGCGCAAGGATCGCTTCTTCTGCCGCTTCGCGGTCCTTCGCGTCCAATCCGCAATGGATCAGCAACGTGCCTTTATAAGAATTGTAATGAGACGAACAAAAATAGCAGAGCGACAGCCGCTCACGCACCTGTACGAAGAGCTTGGAGATCGGAGAGTTGCCCAGCATTTCGTTGGCAACCATGCATGCGTAATAGGCAGGATCCAGCACCGTAATGCCGGTCCGCAATGCAAGGACCAGCTGACTCTGCCCTGCCGCCAGCGTTTCCTCGGTTTGGATGATCTCCTCTGCCGTACGCACAACGGTTGGCAGCGGAGGGGGATCCTGTTTCCCAACCGCGGGGTTCACGGCCCCAAAGGTGACATCAAGAGCCGCACGTATGCGCTCGGCAGATTCTGCTCCCACATAAAAGCAATCAAGGTGCAAAACCGACAACAGCCACCGCCAATGGGCCGTCAATTCTTCCGCCGTTACGCGTTCGATGGCTTCGATCTCTCCGTAAATCGAGGCGCCACAGGGCTCGTTGCGATATAGGATCGAACGGCAGCGCTCCGAGGCATAGCCGCGCGGACTGTTTTTCAGTGCACGGATGTGATCGCACTGCTGCTTTTTTTCGCTTTCCACGTATCGTGCGTCCAAACACCCGTTTGCATCGAGAAGAGGACAGAACAAAATCTGGTGCATCACGTCCAGAACCTCGGCCGCAAGATCTTCCCCGTCGGGTAAAAAAGCGCTCCCCAACAGATCGGCCGAAAAGCCGACGATCTGGCAATCGCCGCGGTAGAAATTGCGGATCGAGAGCTCGGTTCCGTATAGATAATCAAGTTGACGGTTGATCGCCGCCAGCGTTGGATATTTTTCGGTTCCGCGCCGCAGCACCGAGAGCAGCAACGACGTCATCCACGTCCGCTCCCGCTCGATCGGCAAAACCAACGACACCGAAAGCATCCCTGCCTTGAATTTGTCGGTCCGACACACCGACAGCGTACCTCCGCACGCAAGCGGATACTTCTTTGGGATCATAGCACCTTCCAGTTTTTAAAAATATATTCTCATCTTATATCATACACCAAAATCTCTTTTTTTGCAATGGGTTGCGTGATTTTTGTGGAAAAACTTTCAAAAAAAACAATGTCCAATTAAAAATAGAAAGTTTCCTATGTGATAACTGAATGGAAAACTATTTTGCGGTGGAAAGCGTCTTTTCAAGAAGTCTTCCAAAATGGTAGCGGGAGACATTGTATATATAAAGAGCTCTGCATGAACCAATTTTGTAAAAAAATATGTTAAAAGTTCTGGAAATGGGGTAAAACGTGCAAGCACGTTGGGGGAAACTTCTTAAAAGAAGTTTCCCCCATAAATATGATATTCCGCGCCCTTACTGAGCCGCGTCCACGATAGCCTGGAACTTCTTGGCAACAAGCGATGCGCCGCCGATCAGGCCGCCGTCCACATTGGGCTTTGCGAGAAGCTCGGCCGCGTTGCCTTCGTTCATCGATCCGCCGTACTGGATGGTAACAGACTCTGCAACCTCTTCTCCGTAGAGCGCAACGAGGGTCTTGCGGATCACACCGCAGGTCTCTTCCGCCTGCTCGGGAGTTGCGGTCAGTCCCGTACCGATCGCCCAAACGGGCTCGTACGCGATGATCACGTTCTTCATCTGCTCTGCGGTAACGCCCAGCAGGTCGAGCTTGGTCTGCATTGCAACCACCTCGTCGGTGATGCCCGAAAGACGCTGCTCCTTGACCTCGCCAAGGCACAGGATCACCTTCATGCCGGCAGCCAGAGCAGCCTTGGTGCGAAGGTTCACGGTTTCGTCGGTTTCACCGAAGTACTGACGGCGCTCGGAGTGACCGATGATCACGTATTCCACGCCGCATGCGGTAAGCATCTGCGCGGAAACCTCACCGGTGTACGCGCCTTTTTCTGCAAAGTGCACGTTCTCGGCACCGATCTTGATGTTGGAGCCCTTGGCAGCCTCCTGCGCGGCGGCAATGGTCACGTAGGGAGCGCAAAAGATCACGTCGCAGTTGTCTTTGCCTGCCACAAGGGGCTTGATCTCATTGATAAACGCGGTTGCTTCCGCGGGGGTGAAGTTCATTTTCCAGTTGCCCGCGATTACGGTTCTTCTTTTCATAGGATTCATGGTCGTATCTCCTTTGAATTACTTGTCAAGCAGGCATGCAATGCCGGGAAGCTCCAGACCCTCGAGGAATTCGAGAGACGCGCCGCCACCGGTGGAGATGTGGGTCATCTTGGGACCAAAGCCCAAACGCTCCACAGCCTCTGCGGAGTCACCGCCGCCAATGATCGAAACCGCGCCGGACTCTGCAACTGCCTTTGCAACTGCCTCGGTACCTGCGGCAAAGTTCTTCCACTCGGAAACACCCATCGGGCCGTTCCAAACCACGGTGCCGGCGCCCTTGATGGCCTCGGTATAGATCGCCGCGGTCTTGTCACCGATATCCAGACCCATCCAATCGGCAGGGATCTTGTCGGAATCTACCACGTAGTTCTCGGTGTTTTCGTCGTATTCCTTACCAATGCGGTTGTCCACGGGAAGCAGGAACTTCACGCCCTTGGCCTCTGCCTTTGCCATCATCTCTTTTGCAAGGTCGATCTTGTCGGTCTCACAGATGGAGGTACCAACCGAATAGCCCTTTGCGGCAAAGAAGGTGTACGCCATACCGCCGCCGATGATGAGGGTATCGCACTTGTCAAGCAGGTTCTGGATCACGCCGATCTTATCGGAAACCTTTGCGCCGCCCAGGATGGCAACGAAGGGACGCGCGGGATCTGCCAGAGCCTTACCCATCACGCCGATCTCCTTCTGGATCAGGTAGCCGCAAACAGCAGGCAGATAGTCTGCCACACCTGCGGTGGAGGCGTGTGCGCGGTGTGCGGTTCCAAACGCATCGTTTACAAACAGACCGCCCTCGCCTGCAAGGTCAGCCAAAGCCTTTGCAAATGCGGGATCGTTCTTGGTCTCACGCGCGTCAAAACGAACGTTTTCGATCAGCACGCAGGTGCCGTTTTCCATAGCGGCAATCTTTGCCTTGGCATCGTCACCAACAATGTCGGAGGCAAATGCAACCTTGCCGCCAAGCTCGGCGTTGAGACGGTCGGCAACGGGCTTGAGCGAGAATTTCACAGGATCGTTCTTCAAAGCCTTTTCCTTCAGCTCTGCGGTAACGGCAGCTCTCTCTGCCTCGGGCAGCTCGTCCACCTTCTTCTGCTCCTTTTTGTCGAGCTTGAAGTTGGGGGTGAAGATGGCATGGGGCTTGCCCATGTGGGAGGAGAGGATCACCTTAGCACCCTTTTCCATCAGATACTTGATGGTGGGCAGAGCGCCAACGATTCTCTTATCGGAGGTAATCACGCCGTCCTTCATGGGAACGTTGAAGTCGCAACGAACAAATACCTTTTGTCCGGCGGAGATAACAACGTCTTCAATCGATTTCTTGTTGTAAGTCATGATTTTCAATTTCCTTTCCAATTTATAGGTGAAAAAAATTCCAGACACATATATGATAACACAAAAACCAAAAATTATCAATAGGGATTTGTGAAAAAATTAGCAATTTCAAAATTTTATTCCAAAAAAGATTCCCCCGCCGCCCACAATGCGGGCGGCGGGGCATTTGACAACTTATTCCGTCGGATTCTCGACATACGGGGTCAGGCCGAAGGATAATAACCATTCTTCTGAAGGTTTTTCCGTAAGATCAGAGAGAGTGATGCTATAGTAGAGGTCACCCTCGATACAATTCATTCTCATGTATTCAATCTCTCCATTAGAATTACTACCTTCATAGACCGTAAACATCTTGTTTCCGCTTTGCAATGTATATTGCGTTTGATATAAATGAGAGTTAGACGAAGAATCGCAAGCTAATTGATATTGTTCTTCCGTATAGCATGTAATATAGCCATAAGCAGTTTCATCTACCTCTATGTAAAACGAGTATGATTCGCTCCACCAACGAACCGTCGAAGAAACCACATCCTCGGGCAAGACCGGAACAAACAGATTGTTAAAATTGCAAATTTTAAATCCAATATCGTTTTTCTCAAAAGCAACCACAATGATTGCTTTGGCATAATCCGACAGAGTACCTTTGGTTACGTGATCCTTCCACTCTGTTATAGAATCAAACATCACCCAAGCCTCCTGAGGGGGGTACGTATACGTATGATTTAAAACATTATCAAACACCAAATAATGATTGCCATCAACGGTAATCAAGGAATAGTCCGGGCGAGTTGGATCCTTTGTCCCTATTCCGGATTCAATTTCCGTATCTTCTACACTCTCCGTTTCGGTGTTGGTATCCTTCATCGTATCCGATTCGGTGTCCGAGCTCGTATCGATATCGTTTCCGTTATTCGGATCACATCCGGCAAAAGCAAGTACCATCCATATGGAAAGTAGAATGCATAAAAATTTTTTCATCTTAGTTCACCTCCCGGTATAGCAAGTTGTATATTTGGCGCAAATGATTGATATCTGTGGGGTTCAAATAGAAATTCCCCGGTTCCCCCGCCGCCCACAATGCGGGCGGCGGGGAGTTATCTCTAATCAGGAGTTTCAATTACCTGCGTAACTATGTATGCACCGGTATAAAAGTCAGACACACCTTCCATATCAATCGAAACAGTAATCACCGATAACACATAAAGTTGGTCTCCCTTTACAAACAATGTGTGGCCAGCATTCATTGAGTTTAAAGAGAGAACGCGAGGATGCAAGTGAGCGTGAATATACTCATCCAAAGAAAATTCAAACTTCTCCCAATGTTCCAACAAATTGGAAAATATGTTTTCCTCGTAGTGTATATCGAACATTACCAGAGAGAGCACTTGATCTTCAACGTAAAACTCTGTTTCAATCAACTCATTCGTATCAATGCCCCCTACCGTTTTTATATAATTAAAGCTATGTGACTTTACACGCTCATTTTCTCCGCAAATATAAAAGCCATTCACTTCCCGGCTTCTATGGTACGGAACCCCATTCTCATAGGTATCTGAAAAATACCATGTAGAAGTTCGATACTCGTACGAATCCAGTTCATATTTTTCTCCGGCAATATTTTTGATGAAATCAACGTAATCTGATTCAGTAGTCAAATTTGCGAAATATGGAACTCTGGTATATTTGATTATTTCACCCGTATCCGCGTGAATTGCCACTTTTCCCTTCTCTGTACCCTCCAAACGATATTCATGAAAATGAATCCCGGATTTTCCATATATTCCGGAGCTTTGATAAATCAAAGTATAGGGAACTCCCAAAATTGTCATTTGAAGTGTTTTTAAAGGTTCATGATCCGTGCAAACATCACCGTCAAAGGCCGAAACGCGCTCCACATTCAAAAAAATTGAAGGATCCTCAAAAGTGGTTGTTACCTGCATTTCAAAATTCAACTTTACATTTGGGTCAGCTGTTGATTTCTCGGATTCTGAACTTTTTTGAGTATCGATATACTCCTCAAAGTTCGAACTTTCTGAATTTGATACATCCGTGGGAGAGTCTTGTGTTTGACAGCCACCTAAAACAAAAAGAATGGCACAACAAAAAAACAGGACTAAACCGTGTACTTTTTTCATGTTACCCTCCATCATCCATCTCAATTAGGGAATTCACTTTCACCGGCGATTACAAAAGTACGTAATGTAATCAATTCCCCGTTGACTGTAAATTCATATTGCGGATCATCTTGCATATAATCATCCGTATCAGTAAGAACATCATCAATGTTTTTGCTATCAACCATACTATAGTCAGCATAATATTCAAAAAATTTAGAAATCCACCGCGTTGCTGCACCTGTTGCTACCGAATTTTCAAAACCTATTACAGTCCGGGCACCTGCATCAATCGTGGCCGCAACCAAATTCTCAGCATATTTCCCACCCTGTGCCGTTTCGCATGCCACATATACAATCAATTCAGAACACTGGAGCGTATCTGCCGGCATTGCCAAAAGATCGCTTCTATTCAACATATCTCCTTTCAGCATAATGAGGTTAGGCAACCCGTGAGTTCGTATTACAGTAATTCTCGAAAATTGCATACGTTCCACGAACTCTTTTTTTATCATACTGTTCGAAATATTTGAATAATTATCATAACAATCACTATACCCAATACCTTGAATGGATTCGATCGGACCAGTAAAAGGATTACCAGAATCCGTCCAATCAGACAGGGGAATGGCTACAAAGGAGGCATCCTTAAAAAGGTATAAATACCATTCATCAGTAAGAGTAGCATCTTCCGAATATGTTGTTTGTGTTAAATCCAAGCCATTATAAGAAACTGAAGAAGAAACACCAAGAACATTGGAACTTGATTCCAAAGCCTTACAGATCAGCTTCACATGACCGGAAGCAGTATCGTCAAATTTCCAAAGAGTATAATCATTTTCAACACTATATTGCCGCACTAAAGAAGGATTGCTCGAATCGACGCCCATATATAAGCCACTGTATGCCGATCTTAAGCGAATATAACAATTATCAACATGCTCCACAATCCATTTTTCTTGAGCGCCTGTGTGAAAGCCCCACTCTTGTATGACCGCCCCGGAAGACTCTGAAGGACCTTCTACATCAATGTATCTTCCTGTTCCCGCATTCTTAATGTAATAAGCCCCCTCTTCGGGAAGAATATTGAAATTGTATTGACCAACTTGCTCAATAACAGAGTAATCCGGAGAGTTGACCCTCAAATTCAATTTGATAGTTCCCGGAATTTGAGCATTTATAGTTAAAACCTTATTTTCCCAATCCCACATAGAATACACGATATCTTCATCACTTGAATCTATCATAATATACGGGGTATTTGCGTTTATTTCCGTCGAATAAACAACTGCATCCGCATAATATGTATTATGAGTAATAATACCTACATCAATCCAAGAAAGTGGAAAATTCAATGTCCCTCCACTCTTCTGCACTCCCGTATACTGATGCAACGTCCATTTTGCGCTGGAGGTTGCGTTGGTTTGCAGTACCTTGGTAAGATAGGAATTGGGGGCTCCTGCCGCGCCCGACGCCGTGGTTTGATTTGCCGTAATCACGTATGTGGAATTGTGAGGACGGAGTACAAATCCGTTGTCTTGGTACTCAATGTGGAAGAGCTTCGCCGCATCCACATCGGCATCGTCTTCCGGAATTTCCACGGTGAGAATCTCATTGCCCGAGATTCCAAACGTAAGGAGATTGTTTGTCATTAACCGAATGACGTATAGCTCCGTATTCGGCACCCGCGAGATCTTGAACAAGCCACCTCTAGAAAAGCTTGCGGTGGGAGCGGTGCTATATGCATACTGCTGAATATGCTTGCCTGCCTCGCTGGAATCGTTTTGCGTATCCATCCAAAGCCCGCTGTTTCCAACGTTCTTCAAGGCATACACGCCGTCGGGAATGTTGTAACTGTATACCACCGTATAATACGCACTATACTCCGGATAAGCATCGTAGGTGTGCAAATACACGGAATCGTTTGCTCCGCTGAGATAACGGAGTGCAATGCCGTAATTCGACGCTGTTCCGTCATACCACGAAGCCACGGCATCCGTGATATCGAATCCGATCCAATCGGGTTCATCGTTCGTAGCACCCGTGGAGCCGTAGAGCGTTTGGCTATACAACAGCGTTGAGGAAATACCGAGATTGGTATACGCATTTGCGGTATTCCACTTCAAAGTCATTTCATCCCAAGGCTGCAACACCTGATACGCCCCCAGCGTTGTTGATCCCGAATCCACACCGTAATCGTAGTAATACGAAACCGTGAGGTATGCATGTGTGACGTCGGCACCGTTGGGCAATTCGGGCATTTCCCCTTGGATAAACGCGATCTGCGTGGAGCCCACGATCATATCGTCATTATATCCAAAATTATAGCTGGGAGCCAAGGAATCGATATAGGTGTCCTGCCCTGCAACCTCTTCAATCACCGGGTCAACCACCACGGGAAAGGCTCTTCCCTCGGCGTTGATCCAATCGGCATCGGCAGAAATCACAAGCCGATATTCCCCTGCTTCCAATGCTTGCAACGTGTAGGTCACGTCATAGGAGCGCGCCCCGTTGGCATCGTACATATACGGCACGGGAATGCGATATTGCACCTCTGCCGTTTTGGGATCGATCAGGCTTACGGTGTTGTTTTCATTCAGCACCGCAACCAAGCCGCCCAACGAAAGATCAAAGGTGTATTTGTAGTTCCCGCCCTTGCTCTTTACAATAATGTTTTCCTTTACGCTATTTCCGTTTAAAACGTATTCCAGATCGGTGGTGGCATTGATACCCGAATAATAAATCGAGCTTGTATTGTTGATCTCTGCCGCCTCTTTTACCGTACTGAATTCTTTGGTATCCGACCTTGCGGGCGCGTTTTCCACGCGGGTTTCCGAAAATTGCACCGTGCCGGTGCTGATCTGATTGGAAACGAACGTCATGGAAATTGAATATCCGTCCTCATTCAGCGCAAACAGCTCTTGATTCCACGCAAACGACTTTGCAAATCGGGTTCTTGCGTCGGCGGTGGCATAAAACGAAGCGTTTTTTACGGTTTGCAACGTCAGATTGTTGTCAATATCCTGCCAATTTCCGTTTTCATCCTTACGGTGCACCGCCGTGGGATACACCACCATTTCATAGGTGCCGTCCGTGCGCTTGAAATGCTTGGCATTTTCTTCGCGCAAGGATATCACCTCTGCAATACCTTCTATCTTCTCACTCTCCACAATCTCCATGCTCTCCGAGATCATTCCGTCGGAGACTTGCTGTTCCGCCGAGTCGGTCTCCACCGGCTCTGCAATAATCGTCATGGGCGTGGAGCATACGATCATAACCAGAGATAAAAACAGTGCAATCATTTTCATGTATCGGTATTTCTGTTTCATAATATGCTCCTTTCCTCTGTTTTGTGTGTGTTTTTGGCGATCATATTTGGCGGAAGTCCTATCGGTCCGAGTAGGCAAAACCCATAGGACGTTAAACGCTCAAGATCAACACCAACCCCATGCTCAAAATTTTGTAAAAGCGTTTCGTCATTTCCCTTTCCTCCTTCTCTCTTCCAAATTTCAAAAATTGCCTGCAAAAAAGCAAAAAAACGCGCAAAGCTGCGGGCTCTCCCCGCATTTGCGCGCATATCTCGATCGATACCGATTCATTTTCCGATTGACCACGTTCTCGCCATAGAAAAGCTCTCGGCACCGCACGTTCGCGCGGATGTCAGGGCGTTTGCTTGTGTCAAACCTGTTACGGTCAATTTCATTATAGCAGAAACGGAAGGATTTGTCAAGTCCACTCTTCCAAATTTGGCAATTTGCACACATTTCAAAAAAAGGCTCCCGCTCCAAACCGGCGTTTGAAGTGGGAGCCTTGTAAATACAACCGTCAGTCCTTTACCGTACGTACCCCGTTGGCCACCGTAACCGTTACGCTGCGGCCACCGATCGGCAGGCGCACCTCGCAATCCACGTCGGCACAAAAGGAATCGCTCAGGGAGAGTCCCTCGGAGGTGGGGCCGTCCAGCCCGATCATCGCGCGCAGCAGCGGCCGGATCACGTAGGATGCAATGCCGTGATTGCAGCTGGCCTTTGCGGTGGTGTTTTCCCACAGCGTTTGCGTGCCCTCTGCCATGCAACCGAAAATGGCTTTGGTCTCGTCGATCACACGGCGGTATTCGCCCGCCTCGTTGAGAAGATCCAGACGCATGAGAAGCCCCACGATGATATTCGATGCATCGATTTCGGGATACAGCTGCGCGCGGTTGCGGAAGGGACCGAACCGCTCGATCAGCAAGCGAAAATGCTCCGGGAACTGCTCCTTGGTCGCCACGCCCGAGAAATAGGCGTAATACTGGCAGGTCTCGGAAATATGCCCCTGCAGCGTCAGCTTGCCGTCCACACGGATGCGGTTATCCTGGAAAAAGGTACCGTCAAAGGATTGGGCAAGGATCGCCTCCTTTACACGCGCGGCTTTTTCCAGAAGTGCCGCATCTTTGAAGGTGGTTCCCACGGCGCATAAGGTCTTATAATAGAGCATGTTGGAGGGATAGTTCACTCCGCTGACGAACGCGCGACTGCCCGCCGCCGACCATTCCACAAAGATCCAACCGCCCAGATTCTCCAGAAGTCCGTCCTCGTTCTCATACGCCCGGAAGCACCGCAGCACACCGTAGGCCTTTTCCTTGGCCGGGGCGCGATATTCGGCCATTTGTCCGCGGTCGAGCAGATTGCAAAGCGTGAAAAGATACCACATGGCGCAAAGCGGAATGTAGTTGCCGTCGAGGTGATCGCCCGGATACACCATGGGAAGCATGCCCTCGGGAAGATGCGAAAGCCCCTTGCCGAGAAGCGTGGGGAGGAGCGACGCGCGCGTGGCGTCGGTGCTTCCAAAGCAAAGCTCCGCGCTTTGGTGCGTGTAGTAAAAATCGTTGATCCAACAAGCGCGCTCGCGCGAGGGGCAGTCGATCAGAACGTCGTAGGAATTTTGCGCCAGCGTGTGCTGCGCCGCCGCAACGATTGCCGTCAGATCCGCATCCTTGGCGACAAACGAGAGGTTGTAGGCGTTGGGATTCTCGATCCGCACCGTATCAACGGAGTGCACCGTCAGCTCTCCCTGCCACAGATAGAGCTGTACAAGCCGAGCCGTATAGGGCTCCATCGTTTCGAGCGTATAGCTGCCCGGCGCCAGCTCCCACTTCACCGCGTTGCAGCATCCAATGCGGAAGGGATCCACTCCCGGGCGGTCTGTAGCCGCGATCTCCTCATAGGTTGCGTACATCACCGCGCGCTCCCGTACCGTTACCCGCAGCCGAAGCAGGCCGGACAGATTGCGCGCAAAGCGATACAGGGCATATTCTCCTGCATGCAGGACGTTGGAAGCGCCCGGCATCTCCCGATAGACGAACCGGCTGACCGCATCGCTGACACATTCCGCCAATTCGTCCTTCGGATAGCCGTCAAAGCAATTGCCTACCAGATCGATCGAGCGATTCTTCCACGGCTCCAGCGTTTCGTCCAACGCGAAGGTTCCGCGTGAGAGCAGCGCGGCAGAGGACACGCGATCCAACAGCGGGAGCGAAAAGATCTCGTCAAGCAGCGTTGGCGTGGGTCTCTCCACCACCGAAAGCGGGGTACCGCCGGTCAGATAGTTCTCCAATGACTGCGCAAAATCGGTTTCCATGACGTAATTTTCGGAGAATCCGCGCTGGAAGGAATAGCGTTGCACCTTTTGGAGCCGCTCGACGTAGCGGTAACAGAGGAAATCGCGCGCGGTGATCTCTCTATTGCCCTGTTGCGCGCGGAAATAGAAAAACGGAGCCTGCTTGGCGCACGAATAGTTTGCCGCAAGATAAGAAGAGACTACAATGGCCAGCGTGTTGTCTCCCTTTTTCAGCGGCAAGCGCAAGCGGTGAAGTGTGGCGTAACCGTGCGCCGCACGCGCGGGACCCCAAAACACACTGTTTCCGTTGATCCACACCTTAAACACGTCAACGGCGGCGATCTGCGCCAATATCGCGCGATCGGTTTCGGAATCGATACGCATTAAAAACAATGCGTTCGCGTTCATTTGTCCGTCCAGCTCCTTGGCCCAAACTCCTACGTTTTGCATGGCAACCTCCTTGATTTTGCAGCTTGTGCGTATGATTTTCCGCATTTTTGTTCATTATAACATGCTCCAAAAATGCTTGTCAAGCCAAAAGCCAAAAACAGAGAGAAAAGAGCCAAAAAGAAAGAACCGCGTTTCTCAAAGTCGCCAAAGGGTGTGGGTCCCATATGAATCTGTAAAGAGAAAACCGGCGTCAAAAGGGTTCTCCTTCCGCCGCGGCAGAGGGAGAACCCTTTTCCACACATGTTTCCTCAATTTCATTCCGCGGTCTGTTCCCTCGGCTCCCATGTCGGGATCCCGCTCTCACACGGCACACCCGTTTGGCAGAGTCCGCAAACCGAATAGCCGTCATAGCCGTACCGCTCGTGGCAGATCGACTTGATGGCGTCCCGATGGTAAGCAACACACTTGGCTTTGTCGTGCCCGTCCTTTGTAATGGCTCCTGCGGGGCATCGACGAATGCAGGCGGTGCAGCCGTTTTTTGCCATGCAGTATTCGTTGTAGGTCGAATACTTACGCACGGTAGCCGTCAGCGGCGCGTAGACGATCACCGAGCCGTAGCGTGCGGCCTTGCCCTTTTCGGAGATCAGGCCGTCGCAAAGCCCAAAGGTACCCAGTCCCGAGATATACGCCGTATGCCGCTCGGACCAATTGGAGATCTTTCCGTGAACCTCGCTCTCGCCCCAGGAAAACTGCTCGGAGAGCATGGGTGCCACCGAGGGGATCCCCTGCGCGGTCAAATGCGCCACCAACGCCTCCGCCAAGGCGCGGTTGCATTCCTCTCCGTGCACGCGGGACATCTGCCATTCCAGCGGCGGACAATCCACACACTTGCGGCTTTTTTCCTTCGTATCCACGGTCTGCGGAAGCACCCAACTGATCACGCTGATCCCCGACGGGTCATAGCTCCCGCCCAACACCGCTTCGAGCCACTCCTGCGGAAGCCGATAAAAGTGCGGATCGATATGCTCCTTGTAAAAGGCGTAGAGCGGATCGTCTCCGCGGCTGAAGCCCACCAGCGGCGCATCAAAGGCAAAGCCCTCCAGCTCCTTCAGATTGTTATATTCATAGCGGCTCATGCGGTCGGTGATCCAAGCCGTTACCGATTCGTTTGTCAGCATCGTCCCATCCTCTCCTTTGCTTTGCCGGTTGCAACCGTTCCCTTCCATAATCATATCACACATCGGGGAGAAATGTCAAGAGCGCAGGCGTTTTTTATTTGCGGGCGGTAAAAAAGCGCAACGTCATTCAGTGAACAAAAACGAAGCCTCCCACTTTGGGGGAGGTGGCACGCGACAGCGTGACGGAGAGGGCTTTGGAAGCAAAGGCTTCCTTAACGTAATGTTTTCTGGAGGAAACTTCTTGTAAGAAGTTTCCCCCAGACCCCTTTCAAGAACTTTACACACATTTTTATTGCGAAATTGGCTGCTTTCGTGCGCGTTTCGCTTCGGTTCTCAATTTGAGCAACGCTCAAATTGCACATAGCGGCAAATGATGTTTGCTCTAAACAATATGGCCGCGATGTCCGCGATGCTCCCGCTAGCATTTAGGGCGGCTTCGCGTAGAGAAGCCTTCGACCACTAAATGCTCTATGAAGTTAATTTTGATATGGAAAGCATCCTGTTTTACGCTAACGAAGTTTATAGGAATAAAATCCCCTCTCAGTCGCCCTACGGCGCCAGCTCTCCCGGTGGGAGAGCCTTTCATGATTCCTTAACTGAATGACATTGTAAAAAAGCGGGGCTTGCCCAACTTCTCATAAGGAGGTTGGGCAGTTTTATTCGCCTTGGGTGAGTTCTATTGCGCACAATTGCATTGTGTACGCAGTGGTATTCGGCTTGCACCGAGTGATATTTGCTTCGCAAGTTAAAGGGGCGAATAAAATATCACTGTGAGGCGAAGCCGAACAATATCACTACACGGCGGAGCCGTATAATATTACTCCGACGGAGTCGGAATATAACTCTTGCTTTCTCTGCTAATCTATGATATAATATATTCGGTATTGTAGGGGTATGGGCTTTGCCCTATGCCTTTGTAATACAAAGGCGAAACTGGCGATAACGGAGGTTACATATGTTTTCTATCAGTGTATCCAATCTTCATTGGATGGAAGGGGTAGATCCCATCGAGGATCTGTGTCTTCACGGAAATGCAAAAGCGATCATAGGACATGAAGTTTTGGAATATGATGACGCAACAGTCAGTTCTACCGCATTGTATTTGCTGAAATCCTTGAAGGAAGATCATAAAATATATGAGAGTAATCAAATGCTTCCTTGCTGTGGCTTTTTTATGATAGCAAATGAAGAACTTTCAAAAGTTGATATTTGCGGTTGCCCTAACGGAGTTGATTGGTCGGTTTTGCACGAAAACGGCAATGTTGTTTTAGTTACAGAAGCAGGAGAAAGAACGGAAATATTATTTGATGAATATAAAACAACCGTCTTTGCTTTTGCAGACCAAGTAGAAGCATTTTATAATGCCGCTGCAGATAAAAAATTACCCGAAGATGAATTTGATCGAAACGGTTATATTGCCTTTTGGAACGAATGGAAGGCAATACGTTACGGAATATGATAAAACCCCAACAGATTTGTAAAATCTGTTGGGGGTTAATTATTTGTTTCCTGCATAGCAAAATATGTCTCGGACCGTCGAGGATGCCGGTCTCTACAAGGAGAAATCAAACTTCCTTATGAGAACCTGCCTTTTACGCTCCGCTTTTTTCTTCTATTTCGCCTCATTGTTGCAATACGTCTCAATTCCGTTTTTATGAATTTCGTTTATAACGTCCGAAAGACTGAATTGCAGCTCCTCCTGCGCGTGTTCGTTTTTTACACCGCGATAGGCGGTTTTTCCCAGGCGGACGTAGAGCAGATCCACGCTTACAGCAACGGTGCGCGCTTCCTCGGTTTCATTCGCATACGCGATTTCCGCAATCATCCGGTACGTGTATCCCTCATGCGGCCTGGAACAGTGCTCTTCCCCATCCTTCGTGACAGAAACATACGTTGCCTTGACCGAAAGACCGTACTGCTTCGCCTGCTCCACCAACGGGGTTAACCAGCTCCTCACATCGGCCCGGATCTCCCGCTCCATCGGAACGATTTCATCGGTGAACTGTTGCTTGATTTCCTTTTGTTTTTTCGCTTTGCGCTTACGGATCCATGCCTTGGTGTCCTCAAACAAATACCCTGTAACCGTTCCGTCCCAATAGGCTTCAAACAATTTTTTCGTTCGATGCGTCTTGCGAACGTGCCCATTCATATAAAATCTCTTTTTTCCTACGTTTTGACCTTTGATAGCAAAAACATAGGCGAATAATAATTCAAAAAGGAGCGATCTTGAGCTTGTACTCGTATCTTCAACCTCAATTGCGTATATGTCCTTCCACAGATACCGTTCCACGGGAAGAAATACGTAGCGCAAGGAAATTCCGTCACGGTCAAATACGTAACAGTAGGGAGTAAATATGGCAGGGATCACAGTAAGAAGGAGTGCGATGACTCCAAATCCCCATCCCCATGCTACGTTGTCTTCTATAAAAAAGCTGACCGAGCCCCATCCAAAAAACACTCCCAAAACAAGACAAAAATGAAAAAGTCGGTTGGAGGCCAGTTGTCTTTTGGACTTCATGTGACGCGTTCCTTTCTTTTTGAATTTTGATCTTCCGCTTCTAAAGTTTCTAAATTATATCACAATCGCATAAAAAAGTCAATATATGCCGCATAAATCGATTACCTTTGCAGATACTAACATCACAAATCTGTCAAACAAGGAGATTTTATATATATGAAAGCCACAGGAATTGTCAGAAGAATCGATGACCTCGGACGTGTTGTTATCCCCAAAGAGATCCGAAGAACCATGCGCATCCGCGAGGGCGACCCTCTCGAAATTTATACCGACCGCGAGGGAGAGGTCATTTTCAAGAAGTACTCTCCCATTGGAGAGCTTGCTGCGTTTGCCTCGCAATACGCCGAGACCCTCCACAAAACCTGCTCCCTCTCGGTGGTGATCTGCGACCGCGACGCCGTCATCGCCTGTGCGGGAGTCCCCAAAAAGGACTACACCGAGAAGGCTCTCTCCGAGGAGCTTGAGCAGATCATTGAGGGCAGAAGCCTGTATTTCCACCGCGAGGACAGTGAGCCGATCCCCGTATTGGCAGAGGGGGGCGCGTATTCCGTCAGCTGCGCCATGCCGATCATCAGCGCCGGAGATATCGTGGGCTGCGTGGCATCGGTTACCGACCAACCCCGTGACACGCGCCGTGACGTCCCCGGTACTGAAGTGGAGACCAAGCTCATCCTCACCGCCGCCGGCTTTTTGGGCAGACAGCTGGAAAACTGAAACAAGCAACAAGAGCATCCCATTCGTTTTGAACTGCTCCAAATTGTGCGGGCAGTATAAAAAAGCACATTAAGGTAGAAAAAATAATAATTAAGCAACAAACTGGCATCGCTTCTCGAGTGGTGTCAGTTTTGTTTTGAGTTGGATACGTTCGTTGTTGTAGAAGTGGATGTATTCACCTATGAGGAGGCGCGCCTCCTCATAGGTTCTGAGTTTGGTTCGGTAAATACGCTCGATTTTGAGAATGGAAAAGAAATTTTCAGCCATAGCGTTGTCATAAGGATTTCCCCTACTTGACATTAACGGCATGGTGCGGTATGATTTTGTTAGGTTGAAATATGCTTGAAAAACGTAATGAAACCTTTGTCACTATGGAGGGACAGTTCCGTTGTAACCTGTCTACTTTGCCCTTTTCATGTATCGTCAAAAAATTCGAATGCCCAAAGTCAACATTTTTTGTCTAACGAGTTGGCATTTTCATTCAGCCCAAGATTTCTCAAAAGATCCGTTGTACTGAGAATTTTCTCTTTTGACATATTCCGATTCGTTTTCAACTCACGAACAGTGCGTTTCATACTCTCTTTGCGGAACAAACGAAACCATCTACAAACCTGCATAAAAGGGAGTAACCATTTTTTTCTTTGAAGAATAGGGTATTGTCTAGAAAGAGTATCATATGGTAAAAAAAGACGTGACATGACATATCTCCAGAAGCGCCCTTCTTTTGAGCGTTTTACTGCCACGCTATTTTCCCTGTTTCCGTAAATCCCACCTGTTATAATGTATGCAGACATCGCCTTAGTTAATTCATTCCCCCTTTCATTCGAAAACCATACGTCTGCCAAGGCTTTTGCCAAGTCATTAAACTGCTTTAAATTGCCCTCCAAAATTAAAGAATTACGGTTGTCAATATTGCAAGACACGCAATGATCCAAAATCCACTGATCTACCACCATTCGCACTCCGCACCCACCATTTTCAAAATGCTTCGCCATATGTACGGTGTGATAAAAGTAAAACATCTCTTCTTTCAACCGATGGTGATACATGAACCCGCTTTGAGGTTCCGCATAAATCCATACTTTGGAAAGCAACTTTACAGCAGTAGGATAACGAATTTTCTCAATCAAATCATAATGCAACTCTACGTGAACTCCACTTTTAGAAAACAAAGAAACATCGTGGGAACTTTGTCCCCCATTTTTGTAATGCAATTGGTCTGTCAGAGCATCAATCGCGGATTTTAAATGTATCTCATGAACAAGCACATCAATATCGCAGCTGGTACGCATCCAGGGTTGAAGATAATATTGACGGATCACAGCCCCTTTTAATGGGATAAAAGGTATTTTGGCGTTCTCTAATACATGGCAGATCCTCTCCAGCTCATAACTCATCTTTTGATAACGATAAAGCGCCAACATTTTTTGCTTTTGAAACTTCTGTGAAATATCATCTTCTCCCAACAGGTCTAGTTCTGAAAGTCCATGTGCTACGATATGCGCCATATCGTGAGATTTGGAAAGCACATATAACTGCGGAAAAACCTCCGGAATAATGGCATTTTCAACCGTTGCGCTGATTTCTCTATCGCAAACAACCTTGCGGATCAGAGCAAGCATGATGTCTTCAATTTGTACTTCCATTTTTTTGCTCCTTCCCCAAACAGCGACCACAGAGATCGCCTGTTTCAAACCAATACTACAGTCAAGATACTGTAATACCGCAATATTCTGCTTTCACCTTTTCATAACTTTCCAAGTTACCAATATCATACCGCTTCCCTAGCATCTCCATGGCATGAATATCGGTCTGCTTACAAAGCCACGCAATAAAACTTCCTGGAGCATCGATGCCACAACCGCTATCAATTCCTTTTTTCACCAACTTAGCATCTTCTCGAGTATAGTAATAAAACGGGGGGCAACACCAGTGGGTTGCTGGATTAGGGGATTTTTCTGTCATATTTAAAACTCGATCTTTTGAATCAATTGTAACAACACCACATTTCAAAAGTTTTTGCTCGTCTGGCTCATAGTAGCGCATAATACAAGAGGTTTTTTTTTCTTTTGCATATGAAATAAACTTTGTCAAACTAAAATCCAAAATATTGTCTCCGGCAATTACAAGCATGTCATCATCAATTTTCCGTTGATCAATTGCAAATTGAATATCCTTAACCGCTCCCAAACGTGTATCATTCGTATTCGTTTCGTCATCCACAATGATGATTTTCTGTTTTTTAGTTTTTTTCCATTCATAAAAATAGCGCCAATATTTATGGTTGGATATAACAAAATATTCGTCAACCATACCAGAAAGAGCAATATCGTCCACCAGCCAGTCAAGAATGGCTTTTCCCCCCACGGTCAAAAGTGGCTTGGGAAAGTTTTCGGTCAATGGATACAGTCTAGTCGCATATCCTGCCGCAAGAATCAAACATTTCATATCATTCCCCCATCAATTCAACTGTACTCCATCCGCACTTTCGCAAATATGGGCAGAGTATCTTCCCTCCAAATGCGGAAAAATTTTTAAATACTCTTTTTTTACCATTTCCTTGATATACTCTTCATACGCTGGATCAATTAATGCCATGCAGCACCCCTTGAAGCCCGCACCGGAAAAACGTCCTCCGTAAATACCGTCGGTTCGCGTCATGATCTCATAGAGTTCCTTCAATTCTGAAGATCCGGTCTCCCAATTGTAGATGGAAGAACATCCGCTTTCAAAGGACAATCGGCCAAATTCCTCAATATCGCCTCGTTTCCATGCTTCAACACCCATCTCTACACGTCTATACTCCGTATACCAATGCTCGGCACGCTTTCTCCAATTTTCTGGCAAGCGCTCACGAAAATTTAAAAACACTTCATACGGCACATCGCGCAGATTTGTTTCTTCGAAATTTCCGTACTCCATTCCCGCATATGCTTTCAGCGCATACGCCGCACTTCTACACTCATCCACACGCATATTGAAAGCAGAGCCAGTCAGACTACGCTCTATCCCACTAAAAAAGATGGCGATTTTGTGCTGTTTCATACTAGAATGTTGCGGAATGAGTTCATAACTATCATCTTTTAAATCCATGTATAGCAAATGATCTTTTTTGCAATATACTTCACAGGATTGATCCAACTTGCCGCAAGAAACACCAACATAGTTGTTTTCAGCTTCCTTGGAAATTGTAATAAGTTCCTCGGCCGTCAACTCAATTTTATTTATCGTGCAAAGAGCCGAAAGGAATGTAATAATCACGGCAGCGGAGGAAGACAATCCGCCAATTGGAAGCTCCCCCTCAATCACAGCACAAAGTCCTCGACGGAGCGCATACCGCTTGTGTAGAGCGATTGTGGCGCCACGAAGATAATCAGCCCAATCATTCTCACGAATTTTTGGGGTTGCCTCTACATGCCATTGTACACGCTTATCAAATTGAAGAGACTGAATCTCAATAACGCCATTTTCCTCAGGACCATATGCAATATATATCCCTTTGTTGATAGCAAAGCCTGTAATTTTTCCAAGTTGGTGATCGCTATGTGCGCCAATTGGGCAAACACGATATGGGGTGAACGCAATTTTCTGTGGAGGCTTCTTATAAAAATGCTCAAATCGTTCCGCCGCATTCATTACAATATCTCATCCCCTCTCAATCTCTAAAATACAGATCTCTAGTATAAACCTTATCAATTACATCAGCAATATCTTCGTGATATCGGTTCGCAATAATCACATCGGAAAGCTCCTTGAATTTTGCAAGATCACGAATGACTCGACTATTAAAAAATACATTCTCTTTCATTGTCGGCTCATATACGATAACCTCGATTCCTTTGGCCTTGATTCTTTTCATAACCCCCTGAATCGAAGATTGACGAAAGTTGTCGCTTCCCGCTTTCATCGTCAGCCGATATACCCCAACTATCTTGGGATGCTTGGAAACAATCTGATCTGCAATAAAATCCTTTCGCGTACTATTGGCGGAAACAATAGCAGAAATGATATTTTGTGGAACATCTCTATAATTGGCAAGCAACTGTTTGGTATCCTTCGGCAGACAATAACCGCCGTAACCAAAGGAAGGATTATTGTAGTGATTGCCAATTCTCGGATCCAACCCAACGCCCTCGATAATCGACTTGGTGTCAAGCTCTCTGACAGCCGCATAAGTATCTAACTCATTAAAGAACGACACACGTAGTGCAAGATAGGTGTTTGCAAACAACTTGACCGCCTCTGCCTCTGTGGGATTCATATAACGAACCTCAATATTTTCTTTGGCAGCTCCCTGCCGAAGCAGATCGGCAAATTTCTCTGCCGCTTTATGCAATCTATCGTTCTTTGCAGGCACGCCTACGATAATTCGGCTCGGATAAAGATTGTCATAGAGCGCTCTTCCCTCTCGAAGGAACTCGGGACTGAACAGAATGTTGTCGCAACAAAGGTCCTCCCGAATCTTCTCAGTGAAACCAACTGGAACGGTAGATTTGACAACCATAATGGCATCGGGATTCACCTCCATGACCTGCTCGATAACTGACTCCACAGAGCTGGTATCGAAATAGTTTTTGTTCGAATCATAGTTTGTAGGAGTCGATATAATAACCATATCGGCATTTTTGTATGCCGATGCAGCATCAGTTGTAGCAATCAAATTCAAAGTCTTGGTCGCCAAAAACTCCTCAATCTCCTTGTCAACAATGGGAGACTTTTTTTGGTTGATCATGTCCACCTTGTCAGGAATAATATCAACCGCGGTAACTTGGTTGTGTTGTGCCAAAAGAATAGCAATAGAAAGGCCAACATAGCCTGTTCCAGCAACTGCAATTTTCATGTTTTTTCTCTCTTTCTTTTTTATATGCGTTTCTGCAGTCCCTACGAGTGCTTCCCCATAGCAACTGATTTCTGCATGGTTATCCATTCTAGGGTTATAAGTTATAAATCCTTTGTATTATCCACAAATTCTCAAAAGTCCTCATGCAAAGAGGGCAGAGGCTTAAACTCAAAGTTTTGTTCGAGTACAGAGGCATCTGTATATGTGATATCTCCGGGTTACATAGAACCCGATTCCTTCTAGGCTCCAATATTATAATTTATAGACAACACTTCCACACACATCCAACCCTCGCGCGAAATGTTCACATAATCCAACAAATTTTCAGGACTGCTGTTTCCAATATTGTATGCGCGATAGGGCGGAAGCGGTATATCATCCTCTTCTCCCAATTGTTTCGGGACACCTTGTATCACCCGTATAGCTCCCTACAATATCATCCACATAAGTGAAATCGCACATGTAATTTCCGCGGTTGAGAAGCCAGATAATTTTTCCTTTTATCAACTTGTTTGTAAAGTCAAAACACGACACATCTGGACATCTCGCCGGTCCATAAATCTTAAAAAACAAATCACTGTTGAAGAAATATTATATAAAATGGAATAGGTGCGTGCTAACAATTTATTTGCCTTCTAGGTTGCCGCGTAAAGACACAGGAGTATCCACTTTATCGCTGGTGGGATACGGAACTATCTCATTTCCCCTATAAACCGAAGATAAAGATACATAGGCCAACTGCTCCACTGGATGTTCGATGTTCGTTAATGCTCGAAAGGTTTAAATAGCATTATACAATTCGATAATATTGCCTTCAATATACACATCCAGATTCATAATTGAATAGCGTACTCTCACCTGAATCGCAAAATTCCGGACAACGGTAAATTAATGTTAGGAAAATAGCTAGTCAATCAATGTACGGTCGGAAAAATTTTCCTTTACAAACGTCCCCGCAAAACCCAGAGGCTTAACTGCGAGTGCTTCGATCTCCGCCAAACGATATTCCTTCCTATATAAACAGTCATTGACACATCCAACCCAATAATCGCATACGCCATTATAGACGAAATCTCAAAATACAATTTCCGTTACATCTTTGCCAGTTTCAAAATCCTCTATTATTTTAGAAATACGGACAGATACATTCTTGTCTATATGGATTACAGTTCTCAAGCCTTGAATCGATCTAACAAAGGAAACCAATTCATTTCGAATGCCTTCACCCTCCAGTTGATAGAAAATACGTTTATTATCTGCTGGATTTTCATACCGAACCTCAAAATATTCTGTTTTCCACCACGGAGATGGTACATAGAAAAATCCTTCCGTTCCCATAATCACAAGATCTCCTTCAGACTTAACCCCTTTGCCAATTTGCACTGTTGCAGTCGCGTTTGGATATACAAAATTGATTTTTGTATATGCATCGAATTTTTTTGTTTTCGATAGGTACTTGGTAACAATATCTTTCTTTATGAAATTAGTCCCAAGTAACTGAAATATTGGAAGCAAAGCGGTTGGCCCCCACGCACAAATGCTTTTCCATTCATTATTTAACGCCTTTATACGTTCTCGATTCATCAAACTAGTGCAAGTGGCGTCTATAGATACCACCTTACCTATTTTCCCAGTTTTAGCCAATAACAGCAATCTAGAAAAAGCGGTTGCATATGCAGTTTTGATAGCATCCATTAGCACACAATCATTTTGCTCCGCTAACGCAAACAACTCGATACATTTCTCCTCGCTCAAAGCAATCGGAGATTCACACAATATATGCTTTTTCTTTGTCAAAGCACTCTTGATCTGCTCATAGTGTAGCTCTGGTCGCGAGGCAATAAAAACCGCATCTACTTCATTCAAAAAAGCCTCGTAATCTAAACTTGTCACTAAACATTTGTTTTCTTTCTCAATATTATCGGTATGTTCTGCGTATATGTGAGAAACAGTCAAACCATTTACAACAGATGCCTCCTTAACATACTTGTTAATATATTGATATTCACCAACAAGCCCTAAACGCAATCGACGATCCTCCGAACGAAGCTCAGAACTAGAAATCCCTTCGGTGCGAGGAAGATATATTACTTGACAAAATTCATTCAGATAATCGAACTTCCCAATCCAATCCGATCCAACAGTAAATATATCAATGTTATATCGCTTGATATCATCAATTTTTTGTCCCTCATATTCCTCAACAATAATATCATCGGCAATTCCTGTTGCACGAATAGCTTCTACTCTTTCGATCAAAGACTGCTGTACATTGATTTTCCCTCGAGATACATCAAAATCGTCTGCGGTCACACCAACAATCAAATAGTCCCCTAACGCCTTCGCTCTTTCCAACAGCTTCACATGACCATGGTGCAATAAATCGTAAGTACCATACGTTATAACCTTTTTCATAGGGGCCTCCTATTTTTTTAGCGGTCAAGTTCAAAAAGTGCATCGGTAAATCGTTTCATAAATTGCGGTTCGCCGATCGAAACACGCAAACAGGTTCCAAACTTACCTACATTCGAATACGCCTTTATCAAAATTTTCTTTTCTTCCTTCATTCGCTCCACGATTTGTTGTGCATCGGTATTGGTTTTGATAAATATAAAGTTTCCAGTTTCACCCTTATGCTCATATCCATTTGCATCCAATGTATCAATCAAAAACCTTCTCCCCTGCTCGAATTTCGAAATCAAGGATTCCAACATTCCAGGAGTAGTCAAAATCTTCTCAGCAAACTTCATTGCAAAGGCGTTGGTATTATGCGGCGTGCACATTTTTTGCACCATCTTTATTCCTTCTGCCCAGCCAACAACATATCCCAAGCGACAACCCGCGAGTGAAAACAACTTGGAGAAAGTTCGAGTAATAAATACATGTTCCTCCTGTAGTGCATAGCGAATAAATGTTTTAGGATAGAAATAATGATATGCCTCATCAACCAAAACAGTAACATGCTTTTCTCTGGCAACAGTCATTATTTTTTCAAACTCATCTTCCGTGTAGACATTTCCCATAGGATTGTTTGGGTTCAAAAGAATTAAAAGCTGTGTTTCTTCAGTAAGTTCAGCAATTATTTTATCAATATTCATAGACAGATCCTCTTCGTAAGGAACCTTTACAAAATTTCTATCGTACATTTCGGAATATATTTGGAACATAAAATAAGAGGGAACAACTCCAACAATTCTACCGTTTTTTGAAGTAAAAGCCTGAATAATATATCTAATTCCTTCCGCAGAACCATTTACTAGACACAAATTGGAAATATCTGTTCCAAGATGATTTGACAAAACCTCTGTAAAGTGAAGTGTTTCTGGATACTGTGCAACAAACTGAGGAGTAATTCCCGTAAGCACCTCATCAATAAATTCCTGAGGAAGCCCCCCCGGATTTTCATTCAGATCCAATCTCAAATAATCTTTTCTCTCATGTTGATCAAAAACACGATGCAACTTCTCAATTTTAACATCCAAATAATACATAATAATTCAAACCTCTACATTAAAAAATTAGTAAACAGAAAAAAACCACCTTTGGTCATCTTCTTTTATAAACCTGCCTCCATTTTTTTCAATTACACTTCTGGAAGCAAAATTATTTTTGTCTACAGTTAACAGGATTTCCGAACATGAAATTTGCTTGGCTTTTTTCAACAGTAATCGCAAAAGCTCCGTTCCCAATCCACGACATCGATAAGCAGTTGCAATGGCATATCCAATATTTCCACCGTTGATTCTTGAACTTTCAGTCAAACGATGACGAATCTTTCCAATTCCAACGGGGATTTCGTCCATCATCAACCAGTATATGGTTTGAGCACTGTAGCCATCCGGAAGATTGACACCCCTATGCCAATTATCCTGTTGAATTAACCATTCACGATACTGCGCATATGACATCTGTTTAACAGGATTCGTAAACGAATTTTCCACTTCTTCAATATCCTTAAGCATAGCATAAACATCTTTGCCATCATCTACAGATAGCTGCCTTAAATACAAATTCATGAATGACTCCTAAAATTTATAGTCTGAAACAGGAGCATGCTGTACCCGTTTGTCTTCCGGGGGAAGTTGCATATAATCGCCGAAGGAAAAAGTAAGATACTCATCGTAATCCTTCAAGCCCCAAAACATTCTACCTTCAAACTCAAAGGTTTCAAGATTAGTAAACCATCGCTTTGGCATACCGTATCGTTGCTTAATCGGATGCTTACGGTAAAGTTTACCAATCGACGTATAGCAAAGTGTTCTTACCATATTGGGTGAATGATTGCTACTCTTTTTGGCATAAAAATCAAGTTGCTTGAAAACAAACCGTACCGGAATTTTCGAAAGTAGTGTATACCACCACTTTAACAGCCCGTGTTCCTGGTATTTTCCAACTTCCGACCATAAGATTTTTCTGAGAATAAAACAATGAAAATCCTGTAACATTTGTCCCAATGTTGTTCGTGGAACATCATCCAATGGGAATATATCGATGAACACACCAGTCTGACACTTAATGTGCTCCTGTCCAAGTCTCACATAGGTAGTTCCCGTTCTTCTTAACTTAGCATAACCCCATCTGTACTCGGGATCTGTTTCATGATCCTGATAAAAGCAAATGTCCGGATTCAGTTGATCAATACACTTCTTAAATTTTTCATACTCCTCTCGAAGCATCACCACGTCGGCATCGTCATCCCACGGGATATAACCCTTATGTCGAACCGCTCCCAAAAGCGTTCCTGCCCAAATTTGATACTTAATGTGGTTTGCGCGACACACGCGGTCAAGCTCTACAAGCATTTCGACCTGGAGCAATTGCATTTTTCTGAAATCAGCCCCCTCAATCACCTTTACTTCGCTCATAATCATACGCCTCCATAATTTTTTCAGCGGTTGCATCCTCAAGAATTTCTTTTACAATTGCCCTACCGATCTGAAAACTTCCATGCTTGATTTTTTTAATCAGTGCTATACGTTGTTCAACCCTATAGTCATCATTTTCTGTAATATGAACAATCGCCTCCATAAGCTGATCTGCATTAGATATCGTGTAAAAACACTCTTGGAGCCGTTGAGTTATTTCAGTTGGATCTTCAAAACAAGACATGCAACACAAAATAGGTTTTCCGGTCACAAAATATTCCAAAAGGAGCGATGATCCATCCGAAATCAATGCATCGCTCTCTTTAAACGTAATTAGGTAATCCGCATTTTCATCAAAAGATACGTTGATAGCCTCTGTCACCCTTTTTTGGATTCCTTGATATTCCTCATTGGAAAGCAATCCCTTCTGAATAAAATTCGGGAACATCAACGGATGTGGACGAATAATTAGTCTAAAATCCTTATGAGTTTCAAAGTACAGCATTAAGCATTCGAAATAATCTAAAAAGTGACCGTACCCAGTAACCTGATCATACGCCCATCGCGGGGTCCATAGAAATGTTTGGACCGGCTTTTCAATCTTACGATCCGGAGATTCGATTAAATCAAACCGCGGATATCCAATATCAAATACTTTTCGTTTTTTTACCCCAGGATTATTTAATATGTAATTGTAACTATCTGTACAGTCTGCAAAAATCATATAGGCATTGTTCAACAAGGCGTGATTAAACTCCAAACTCAAATGAATCCCCTTGGTCATTCGTCCCCCATAAGGAACGTAACACACAGTCCCCGCCTTGGAAAGCCGATAAAGAGAATACTCCTTGGGCATATGTGCCTCATATGGACGCTGTACAAAAATATAATCAGGGGTCAAATTCTTAATAGGAAACCAGGAGCCATTCCCGTATGCATCAATTGCCGAAATTCCATTTTTTTTAAAAAAATCGAACGCCTCATTTCTCTCACAGAATGTTCCATATCCGTTTTCGACACTCACTCGCTTTGGGACCGCTAATATATAAAGGGACACCTCATTTCCCAGCGCAGAAAAATGCTCGTAGATCGTTTTATATGAATTCCACATCTCCGGAAACTGAATCAAAAAAACGATGCTCAGTGCTTCTTTTCTTTGAACTCTTTTCCTTGTCCTCTTTTGAAACTTGGTTACATTTCGCGATGCAATGCGACGCTGCACATAGCCAAGGCTTTTTTTGACAAGTTCTTTTACCTTACTCATAAAACTATTATCCTTTGCGCTTTGCAATAAAATCCTTCATCGATTGAAAAACTAATAAAAATCCAATGGGTCGAAAAACAGCCGATATAAAAAGATAAACCAACCCACCCACAAGAATCTGTAAAATCATCAACACAAGCGGGGTTAGGTTTATATAATTCATCAAATAGACCGCCACTCCCATGATACACGCTAATAAGAGATTGGGAACAATATCTTTCAGCTGTTTTCGAAACCGATATCCGATCAGCGTTCTATTCGGGATACAATTAACCATTAAAGCAATCAAACTGTTGATCAAAGAAGCAAGGGCGAAAATCTCTGGGCTTTCACTAAAAAAAACGAACAATACTATCACAATAAAATACAGTACTTTTTTAATGATTTCTAAAATAAGCAAAATGTCGCTTCTACCGGAAGCTTTGATTACCTGCAGATTGCCTTTTGTAACGATTGTAAACATTCCGCTTAAACAAAAAATTCTGATATACATCGATGCCGGCATCCATTTTTCGGTCAAAACAGAGCTCACAAAATTATCCGAAATAGCAAAAAAACCCACCATCATAGGAAACACGAAATAGGTAGAGATTTGCATAAATCTCCTTGTCATATTCAGTAATTGATTCTTATCATCTTGCACCTTGGACATTACTGGAAACAAAACAGAAGCAAATGTATCCGACATGGTAGTGTTGATAAGTTTAGGAAAGCTTTGACCTTTCGAGTAATACGAAAGATCGACAGGCGTATAGCGAAGACCAACAATCAGCGGATTAATTTCATTATATATTGTGTCAATGATGTTCGTTGCGAATATTTTCCAGCCGTACTGAAAAAGGCCTTTTAAGCGCACCCACGAAAAAGCAAGCATTGGTTTGAAACGAGTTACAATAATCAAAATGAGCGTACCCACAATCGTGTTAATCATCTGTTGCACAACAAGCGCCCAGGGACCAAGCCCAGCTTTTGCCATCAAAATCCCCACAACACCGGAAATCACTGTCCCGCCAATGGTTGAAAAAAAGAATTTTTTAAATTCCAAACAATTGGATACATAGGCACAGAGAATAGACTTGATTGCGTTAGGAATCAAAACCAGTCCCATCACTCGAATAACAGCCACCAAAATCTCCTTCTCGTAAACCCGAGCAACATAGGGTGCAACGAAAAAAAAGACTCCGTATATAACCAGCGAAATTCCAACACTAACGTACAAGATTGTAGAATAATCCAAGCGGTCTGCGTCTTTTTTCTGAATCAGCGCTGTACTCAAGCCGCCAGAAACAAGTACGTCAGCAAAAGCAAAAAAGACTGCTACAATGCTAACCACACTATAATCTTCTGGAAGCAACAGCCGGGCAAGTACAATGGTAACAATCAAAGAAACTATCTGTGCAGCGATGCGTTCCGAAAATTTCCACACGAAACCACTCAATGCTCGTTTCTTTAAATCTGTATTTGTATTATTCATGGCTTATAAATTCTTCGCCCTCTTTCATCATTGCTTGTTCATAGGACTTTTCATACTCATCGGCAATTGCTTTCCAAGTAAATCCATTGGCTACACTTTCATACCCTTTTTTCTTGTAGGAGGCAATTTGTTCATGATTATCCAAAAGAGACTGCAAAATAGTTCGCAAAGATTCCACCGAATCCTTTTCCATAAACAACATAGCCGTCTCGTCCACATAACCCCAAACCCCAGAATTCTTCACGCCAATTACCGCATTGCTAGTTGCCAATGCCTCTAAATAAGCTCGTCCAAGCGTTTCTTCACCGCTGGGAAGAACAAAAATATCCCCTCTTTTCAGATAATCAATCGTCTCAGTATTGGAAATGAATCCTTTAAAATCACAGGGAATTGAATTTTTTTCAGCTTGTCTTTTTAAATCGTCCATGCACTCTCCGTCCCCAATGATATTCAAGGTGTACTTTCCTTTCACATCCGCTAAAGCATCCAACAGAAGGTCTATGCGTTTCCAACCGTAAAGACGAGCGACCACGTTGATAACAGGAACTTTATTGACATCAACAGAAGAAAAAAGAAAGGACTCTCGAATTCCATGAGAAACGGGGTGCACAGTATATCCGCTTTTTTCCTCCAACAATTTTCCATGGGAAAAGCTGGGGCATGTGATATAAGCAGCATTTTGCAAAATTTTCTTGGTTGTTCCCCTTGTAAAAGGAGATTCTATGGATTGCAAATCTGCTCTTCTCAAAGTAAGAACATACGGAATGTTGTATATCTGATGCAAATAATATGCATAAAGACCTGCAGGATAAATGTATTGTGCATGGATCAGCGAAAAATCTTTATATTGTTTCAAATCCGAGCGATATCGTGCCAAGGAAAGCCTGGAAGTGAGAGGAAGCCCAAACGCACCCGGCAAAGTAAGATTAAACATTGCCCTCACCATATGCCCTTTAGCTTCATAAACGCGCGGCACCTTAGAATAGATTTTCCACTTCGGTTTTAATTTTGCCAACAAACAGTTAGAATAAACGCACGTACGAATATATGAAAACTGATAGCCACGAGTTTCTAACTCGTCAGAAACCTCGAACAAATAATCGTTGTCCTTTTCCTTGAACTCGGTCTCAAAAAATTGTGGCAACGGCAATACGCCCGTTATATGAAGGATTTTCTTTTTTTCTCCCATCAGTATCCCCTCCAGAAAATCGTATGATACGGAAAGATACCAAGCCCATTCCCCGAAAGCTGAAAATAAATCTCATAAACGATAAAGACCAGCGGCATCAATACAAAGAAAAAGCGATACGACTTCAGTTTTATTGCCTGACCCCAAAACGGGATTTCAAACATCAGTAAACTCAAACCGATTCTGTCCATAAACGGATAGAAAAAACCTAAACAGGTAATCAATATACCTAAACAGTATAAAAGCGAAGAAGTTTTATCGAGTTCCGCAGCGGCCCTCCTCTCCGGCACGGTGATGCGGGAGCGCGCAACACCGGTCAAAAGACAAGTCGCGATAAAAATCAATAATTTATAAACAGGCATCAATCCAAGCGCTACCGTTTGATCTTCGAAATAGTGGTCGTACTGATCCCAAACTTCTTGAATAAGTGTAACGCCTCCAATTAGAGCCAGAACAATAGAAATGCCTAAAATCCATCTTGTTTTTTTCGATTTTTGATAGTCGCGAAACAGGTATACAAACATAATAGCAAAACCGATCACGGCAGAGGTGTGGAATGATACTGCCAGCAGAAGAGTCAATATATATTTTATATATTTTCGCTGATCCAGAAATCTAGTACCCCAGAAAATGGCAGCGATCGCAACAAACTGTCTCATAATATTCATGGAACGCAAGAAAAAGCATCCCATAAACACCAAGAGCATGAAAGGAAAACTACAACGCTCGCGCAACTCCCAAAATCTTAATACAAACAAAATACAAGTGAACGATGACATCAAGAAAATGATAAGCGGAATTGAATGAAACAACTCCATCATCCATTTGCAAAATCCTGTAAAAACAATTTCGTTCGTATATACACCATACCCTTGATCGATATTGTATATAATCTCGTAATAGTTTTTTGTGTCAATTCCCACCGTCATGTGACGCAACCCAGAATACAGGCACAAAACTACACAGATTACAAATAACAAAAATTTTGAATTTCTCTTTTCAGCAACACGTGCAATCAAAAACAGCACAAGCAATAAAAGAACGAAAAATAATTTTGAATATTCCAAAATCAGTCCTCCTAAACATCACAATGAAAGAAAAATGGAACAACAGCCAATCAAATGAACGTGTAATTCTCCAAAGCAATGTTCATGTTGTTTGTTTTATCAACAAGAGTTCCGTTGCAATAATCCGGGTGCACCATGATTTCCACATTTCCCCCCTTCAACACCAGGTTCTTTGCCACCTCATATTCACTGATCGCTCCCATAAAACAATTTTTACGGTTAAAATCCCTCTTTACAATTGTATTGAATAACCGCTTATAAAGTTCTTTTAATACACTTCGTCCAACACTCGAAAAAAGATTGCGAGATATACGAACAGATTTAAATCCATGTTTTTTCAATAATGGACGAATCGCAAAATAAACGGACGGGTTGGTGTGTACATGCTGATGCGAATCGGCATGCATAAGCGTATATCCGTCAGAAACATATCGCTGAATCTGTGCTTCTACTTCACTCACCACAATCTGTTTTTGTGCCGGTGTTAGGAAAAAAAGGTATTTTCTTTTTCGGATTTCCTTTGTAAAATATCCAGTATTATCGCAAAGAAAACTTGTCCTCGTTGTCTCTAAAATCGGCTGGCCCTCCGTAAGAGTAATATGCAAACCCACGCGATCCAAAAAACCGTTTTCTTTCGCCAAAAAACGAGCACTTTCTGAGGAAGGCATATTGACCATCACGGTGGTCCGATTCACAATTTTCTTGTTGAAGCATGCAACAATTGCCTCATTAACACGGGCTGAATACCCAAAATCATCCGCGTTTACATAAAATACATTACTCATTTTTTCTTCCGATGCTTTAATTTCCATACTTGAACAACAAACATACCAAGCAAACTGTTGGGAACCAACAGATGATAACACGTGTCAACCTGTCCACCAAACCCCATTTTAAATTTCGCAATACCAGACAGATTTTCGACATCACCAATTCCGCCCCAATCCAAGATGGAAACCCCCCGGTTTTTCAAAAAGAGAATATCCTCGTGGTGAAGCATTTTATTGTTTCTGCCGATCTCGTTTCGCAACTGCTTATCCACATTCAAATTTGACGTAGAATACATGAGTTGCGCCCTATCTCCATCCACAATATATGCATGAAAAACAGAGGGCGCTCCATTTACATATGCAACAGAATACACCAACGAATTGTTCTCAGCCAAGTGAATAAGATACTGGCTATTGAATTTCATATCTATATGCTTGTCATTGAACATTGCATTATAAGTCTGCTTAAACAACTCAAACAGCCTTTTTTCTTCACTGCTTATGACTTTCGTAAAAAATTTGATATCCTTTGTTTGGCTACAACGTCGAATTTCATTTTGATAAGTTTTGGTATATCCACTAAAAAGTTTCTCTTCATCCACCGAAATATCTTGGACTAACGTATACTGCACACGCTCATGATGGAAAGAATGTCTTTTTTTTAGTTTTTCTACATGTGCCGCGTTCAATCCGTGGTAAAAAACTACACCCTTCGGCAAGGAGAAAAGATCTTCACCATTATAAAATAGCAAATGATTGATGTTTAATATTGCTTTTTTGTTTGTAATTTTGATCATAATAACTCCGCTCTTTCAACCATTTTACAAGACAACAATTTTTTGTATGTTGCCACATAATCATCCACAATAGCTGCCCATCTGAATTTCTCGATAGATTTCACTGCACGAGCAGAAATAGCATCGTAATTTTGAACAATTTTTTCAATGCCCTCTGCTACATCAGCAGCATCACGGGATTGAACAGAGTACCCAACCTCGCCATCCGGAAACTGCTTGTCAAACCCCTGACCTTTACTATAAATGACGGGAAGAGCCTGGCTCATAGCCTCTGCGTAAACTAATCCAAAAGTTTCATGGATAGACGGCATTACAAAAATATCATTGGAGCGGTATAGGTCAAGCAGTTGCGTTTTTTTCATGAATGGAATACATGTTGTATCGGCATCCGACAAAATCTTTTGATAAAGATCCTTATCTTTTACTCTTCCAACCACCGTCAAATGGGGACAATAGCCTTTTTGGCGAAGAATCCCCATCGCTCGCTGAGTCGTTGTAATATTTTTGTTTTTATCAATATCGCCCACATAAACCAGACGAACATTCTTCTCGTCCCTTATATACTTGGACTCTTTAAAAGAATTTTGAAACCAAAAATCATCAATCCCATTGGGAACCAGAATGCTCTTTTGAAAAACATCTTCTCGGCAATCCAGCGGCACATATGTTTCTATCACTTTGGAACGATATGCTTCCGACAAAAAGAACACAATCTCCGCTTTATTGAGGATCCGTATCCCCCGATTCCGTAAAAATATCCGGTTTTTAAAGAAATAATTTACATCTGTATTCCTAACTGCCACTACATAAGGTATTCCATATTTTTCAGACAATTGTTTGGCACAATTTCCATCAGTAAAAAGTGTATAGGCATGTATAAGATCAAAACACGAAACATCTACGCTTCGTTCTATTGCCTCAAGAATCTTCTTTTGCTTAAAGTCGAAAAAGAAACGGTCCCATTTCCGAAAGCATTCGGAAACACAAACATTCCCATTTGGAATTATTACGGATTTATATTTATCATGTATAGGAACAAATACCTGATTCTCCACCCCCCTTTGATCCAGCTTCTCTATCATAATCTGATGAAGTGCGGTCCCCAAGTAGTTACAATTAATATGTAGAATTTTCATCTTTTAATCTCCAATTGGATTTTCAATATTACAGCCTCCACCATCTCATGCCAGATTTTTTTAGATCTGCCGTAGAATACAGACCCTTTACATCGATAAGAACCTTTTCCTCGTCTGTCAAGTTCTTGGCAAACATTGCTTTTATATCCTCCATAGAAAGGCTCTTAAACTCATTATGAGCAACCGCCAGGATAATACAGTCGGCATCTTTAACATTCCCCATCGCGCTCAACGTCACTCCATACTCATTCATGGCGTCTTTTGCGCTTGCCCAAGGATCCACAATCTCGGGAACGATCTCATATTCGTTCAGTGTTTTAATTATATCGTCCACTTTGCTGTTTCTAGTGTCCGGACAATTTTCCTTAAAAGTCAAACCAAAAATAAAGACCTTGGATTTTTTAGGTGCCTTTCCGGCAGCAATCATTTGCTTAATTGCCGCTTCTGCAACAAATTTTCCCATGCTATCATTTACGATACGGCCGTTGAGAATAATTTGGCTATGATAGCCAAGCTTTTCCGCTTGATAGGTGAAGTAATAGGGATCGACACCAATACAATGACCGCCAACTAAACCAGGACGAAAACCAAGGGCGTTCCATTTGGTATTCATCCCATCCACAACTTCGTTAGTATCAATATCCATTTTATCAAAAGCCATGGCAAGTTCATTCATAAATGCAATATTGATATCTCTTTGACTGTTTTCCACAACCTTAACTGCCTCTGCGGTTCTAAGGTTGCTCACTGGGTACGTTCCAACTTCAATAACAATGTCATATACCGCTTTGATTACACATAAAGCCTCCTCATCGCACCCAGAGACGATTTTCTTTATGTTTTCTAGTCTGTGCACCTTGTCGCCAGGATTGATTCTTTCAGGTGAGTAACCTACTTTAAAATCAACACCTGATTTTAACCCGGATTCACGTTCCAAAATAGGAATACATACATCTTCCGTACAGCCGGGATACACAGTGGATTCAAATACAACGTACGATCCTTTTGTTAGGTTTCTACCCACAATTTTAGAAGCACCAATTACAGGCGTTAAGTCCGGCGTGTGGTCTGTGTTGACAGGAGTCGGCACAGCCACAATATGGAATTTTGCTTTTTGCAAATCCTTTTCATTGGAGGTAAAGAAAACCGTTGTATTTTTAATAGCTTCATTCCCAACTTCTTTAGTAGGATCCACTCCATTCCTGTACAAATTGATCTTCTCTTTATTTAAGTCAAAACCAACAACATCAATACCCTTGTTTGCAAATGCAACTGCAATAGGCATCCCCACATAACCCAGTCCAATTAGCGAAAGTTTTTCTTCTCTTTTAACAATTTTTTCGTAAAGTGACATCTTGTCAACCTCCAAATAAACTAAAAATTACTTTATCCGAAACACCTTTAAAAAACACCACCAAAAAACGTGAAAGGCCGAACGAAACAGATTCAAATGTTCAATTTTTCGATACAAAATCCAATGATACTTGATCACCTTCAATTTATTGCTGGAAATAGAGTTTTGTCGAATCCGATATTTCATCAACACATCTGGCATCCCCCAAATGTACGCTTCTTTCTTCAGCATCTGAAGCCACAATGCATCGTCATTACGTTTCCGGATATCCGGCACCTCAAACTTTCCCATTTTTTCCACATTGTACATAACGGTGGAATTCCCTACAGGACAATCCAAAAGAAGTCTGTTATAATTTGTTTTTTTTACCGTCTTTATTATACGATTTAAACGTTCTCCTTTTTCGTCAATCTGTTCATATGCAGTACAGGAAAAAGCGTAATCATTGCCTTGCATAAATTCCAGCTGTCGTTCCAGTTTTTCGGGCATCCACAAATCGTCACTATCGCAAAAAGCCATATACTCACCTTCCGCAAGTTTCATTGCCACAGTTCTAGCAACGGCAGCGCCAGAATTTGTGTCCAAACAATAATATTTAATGCGACTATCCTTCTCCGTATATAACCGGACTATTTCCTTCGTATTATCTGTGGAACAATCATCCACAATAATGATCTCCCATACCGAATACGTTTGTGCGAGTATGCAATCTAATGTTTCTCCTATAAACTTGCCACAATTGTATGTAGGCATTATAACTGAAACAAGTCCTTTTTTCATGATGACACCGTTTCTCTTTCTTTTGATTCGTGGTTCCCTTCGTATTTCTTCCCCAAAACCGCCAACATTGTCATAAACATGATCTTGATGTCACCAAAAAAGCTGAACTGCTCAATGGCTCCCAAGTTATAGTGCATTTTCGCGGGAAGAATTTGCTCTATATACACTTTATCTGTATCTTCCGACGCATTCAACAACTCGGCCTCATTCTTATAGTATATACTCGCCAAACTAGTTACACCGGCAGGAAGCAAAAGTGTGGCCATCATTTCAGGAGTATATCGTTCCGTATATTTCGGAACCTCGGGGCGAGTTCCCACAAACGTCATCGTTCCGCGCAAAACATCAATCAATTGACTGATTTCATCCAATCTGCATTTTCGAACAATCTTTCCGACGCGTGTCACTCTTGTATCACCGCTAACAGTAACTTGTGAGCCCTGATCTGCATTCTGAACCATCGATCGAAACTTAAAGATACGAAAGTGCTTATTGTACTGCGTCACCCTGACCTGTCGGTAAAAAACAGGCCCTTTGCTATCAATTTTGATCGCAATGGATAAAACTAAAAAGACAGGAAACAACACTGTCAGCAGAAACAATGAACCAACAATGTCAAACAGTCTTTTGAACAGCAGACTTACTCGCTTCTTTTTCAAGATGTCATAATACTTACGAACTTCTTCGGTTTTCATTTCAGGAGGAAGAGCATCCCACTTTCGAAGCATCATCTTATGTATTCGCTCACAATCTTCTGATAGTTTTCAATCACGTACTCCACCTGCTCACCAGTTAACCCTGTATGCAGCGGGAGTGAGATCTCGTTTTCAAATTGTGCATATGCATTAGGATAATCCTCAATGGAAAACCCAAGTTTTTTATATGCCGTATGCATAGGTAGCGGCTTGTAGTGAACATTGCAAGCAATTCCCTGTTTTGCCATCCTAGAAATAATGTCGTTACGATGTTCTCCTTTGATTCCCGGCACTCTCGTCAAATATAAATGACCCGAAGATGTATACTCATCCGTGTAGTGAGGTAGACCCCACACGCCCAATGGAGCAAATGCCTCATCATACCTCAAGATAATCTTCCTTCGTTTCTCCAATAATTTTGGATACCGCTTCATTTGCGCCAATCCAATTGCCGCCGCAATATCGGTCATATTGCATTTGTACCATGTCCCGATAATGTCATATTCCCAAGAGCCTAATTGAGTTTTAGCAAGAGCATCTTTACTTTGGCCGTGGAGACTTAACAATTGCAATTTCTTATATATCTCTAAGTTGTCTACCCCTTTAATTGTTCGCCAAGTTAGTGCACCGCCTTCAGCGGTTGTAAGATTTTTCACCGCATGAAAAGAAAAAGAAGAAAAATCTGCAATATTTCCAGTCATCTTTCCATATCGAGACGCCCCCAAAGAATGCGCGGCATCAGCCATAATTGTAACTCTACCAATTGCTCTCTGTAATTCGTTATTGGGAGTGAAAAGCTCTTTTTTTCGCTCGACAATTTCAAACAATCGATTATAGTCGCAAGGTACACCACCCACATCCACAGGAATAATTGCCTTTGTTTCAGTGGTAATTGCCGCTTCAAGCGCATCGTAATCCATTTCCAAACTGTTCTTCTGCGTGTCAATCAAAACAATTTTAGCACCAACATGGTCAATAACAGAAGCAGATGCGGTATACGTGTAGGCAGACGTAATTACTTCATCTCCTTCTCCAACACCAAGAACACGCAACGCTAACTCCGCGCACGCGGTTTGCGAGTTTAAACACACGCACATCTCGGTGCCAACATATGAAGCAATCTTTTTTTCCAAAAGTTTTGTCCTTGGCCCTGTGGTAATCCATCCAGAGCGCAATGCTTCTGAGATTTCTTGAATTTCTTCTTCTCCCACATCAGGCGGAGAAAAAGAAACATTCATTCTTACATCCATACTACAACCTCTCAATTGAAATTAATATTGGAACATGGAATATTGAGGTTCATCTCTCTTCAAAGAAACGCCATTCATACTATGTCATTATAGCACAAGAATGTCGAAAAGTCAACACAAGAGACTAATTTTCCACTGTTTTTTTAAGGAAATGTAAATTCTCAAAGTAAATGCAACAATGCAATTTAGAAGTTGCATTTACTCTGAGAAGGATTTTGTGGTAGAATTTAGTCTGAGAAAAGGAGGACTCAGACTATGAGAAACAACGAAAAGAAAAACAAGCACATGACACTTGACGATCGAATCAAAATTCAAGAATGCCTAAGTAAAGGAATGACCTTTAGGGCAATCGGACAACGGATCGGGAAAAGCCAAACGACGATTTCACGAGAAGTGAAGATCCACATGGAGCCATATACAAATTCGTTTGTACGAACGGAAGAAGTATGTCCCAAGCTCTTAAAAGCCCCATTCGTTTGTAACGGTTGCGAAAAGAAAAGCCGTAGCAGTTGTCCGTATAGACGGCAACTATATACTGCAAAAAAAGCACAAGCTGAATACGATACGGTACTTGTAGAATCTCGTACCGGAATACCCCTGAACAAAGAAAGCTTTTACGAAACAGAACGTATCATCTCGGAAGCAGTACAAAATGGGCAACACATCTACCACATTATTCAATCCAACAATTTGCCCATATCAACAGCCACCGTATACCGTCATATCCAAAAGAGATATTATTCAATTACACCAATGGATCTGCCGAGAGCTGTAAAATTCAAGCCAAGGAATTCAAAAGAAAGCGATTACGTACCCAAATGGGCTCGTGAAGGTCGTACTTTTGACGATTTTCTTGCTTTCGTCGAAGATAACAGCGATCTACCTCTTGTGCAACTTGATACGGTAATCGGTAGAATAGGCGGCAAGGTCATTATGACGATTCATTTTGTAAATAGCGATTTTATGATTGGATTGTTGCTCGACAACAAAACAGTAGCCGAAGCGGCGAATAAAATCCAAAATCTAAAAGCTGAGTTTAAAGGCTTTAGACTTTAACTTTGGAGATATTTCCCCACTTTTACTTACGGACAACGGCGGTGAATTCAGTATCGTTTCTGCTTTTAAAAACGATATTTTTGTCAAAGAAAAGTCAACTCGCGGTTGGATTGGAGAAAAAAGAACGGCATATCCGTTTTTAGGTTATGCCGTTCTGTCTGCTTTATCGCAGACACATCAACCGCTCTTTTTTTATACGAAATGCAGAAGCCACCCTGCAATTTTTGTTTCGAAAACTTCAAGTCAGTATCGAAATTATCATTGACTTCCTTTTATGAAAAAGCTATAATTTCGTTGAATTCTATAAAAAAGGAGTCCGTTTGTATGAAAAAACATCTTTCTTTTCTTCTTGCCCTTTGCCTGCTTTTGCTGACCTTTTCTTCCTGCGAGTCGGGCAAGCCTCCCGTTGATACCGACGCTGCGGAGAGTGATTCCGAGAGCGAATCGGTCAGCGAAACCGAAACCGCTCCCGCAGACGAGGACATCGTCATTGCCAAAGAAGGAGACGCCCTGTTTAACATCGTCTACCCTTACGATTATGACAACACGACCTTTTTTGAAAAGGCGCATGTCGCAAGGATCAAGAACGTCCTTGAAGATCTCACCGGAGATAAGGTTTCCGTAAAGGACGACTACATTCCCAAAAATGAGACCTACGACTCCAAAGCCCGGGAGATCCTGATCGGAATCACCGCCTACGGGGAAACCGAGCAGGCACTGGCTACCGTTGCCTGGGGAGATTATCTCATTGCTCCGGTTGGCAATAAGATCGTGATCACTGCGCCCACCGTCACCTCGTTGGACATTGCCGTGGAGCGGTTTATCACGCTTCTGGAAGAGTCTGTAACCGAGGATAAAAGCATCGTGATCCCTGCCGACACAACGGTGAGCGGCACCGCGCTTTCGATGGTGAATCAGCTTCCTGCCAGCCCCGCAGACAACGAGTACACTCTCACCGACGCGGGCGACGGCTGCTACGTACTGGCCCTTCATGAAATGTCTCTTCAGGATCACAACAGCTACCTCGCTCAGCTGGCTGCCGCCGGCTATACCCAAAGGGAAAGCCGCGAGATCCTTAACAGCGACAATCCGTATGCCCTGTATGCAAACTCCTCCTATACGGTCACCGCGATCCACACCGCCTACAATGATACGTCCCGCCTGATCATCGAGCCGTTGGAGAAAAATGCATATATCAGCTATGAAAATACCGCCACGAGTAAGGTTACCTCGCCGCTTCTGATCCAGATCGGCATCACGCCCTACGGAAGCGAGGATCACAACGGCATGAGCTATGTGGTTCGCCTTTCCAACGGTCAGTTCCTGATCTGGGACGGCGGTCATAACGACTCCCAATACAAGGAGTACCAATGCTGCGAGCGACTGCTGCAGGTGATGAGAAAATACGCCCCCAATCCCAACAATATCATTATTGCCGCCTGGGTGATCACGCACCCGCATAACGACCACATCGGCGCTTTTGAATATTTCTGCAACAATTACGCAAACAGCTCGCAATACCGCGTCAAAAATCTGCTGATCAATAATCCCTCGGATTATCAGGCAGGCGCAACAACCGACAAAACCGCCGATCTGGATGAAAAGATCCATGCATACCGCGCCGTTATTGCAAAGCTGGAAAAGACGGGCACGGCAGTTCACAAGTGTCATCCCGGGCAGGTATACCGCTTTGGCGATGCCGTACTTGATATCCTCTACACACACGATCTGCGTTCGGGGGTTGCTTTGGGAGCCTCCAATAACCTGTCCATCGTTTCCAGACTGACCGTTGAAGGACAAACGATCCTCTTCAACGGAGATACGCATACCGATTCCAATCAGGTGATGATCCACATGTACGGGGATGATCTGGAGGTCGATTTCTATCAGGCTCCTCACCATTCCATCGGCCCCACCGATCCTCGCTATCCCGTGCTTGCCTCCCCCAAATATTCGCTGATCCCGCTCGGCCCGCACAAGATCGGCACCTGGGAAAAGAAGGACTGGGTGGTGCCCCTGCTGCAATTCTCCAAGGTCTTCTACGCAAAATTTGATACCACCGTATTTGTACTTCCCTACGACGGCTCGGACAGCAAGGTCCTGATCACGCCCAATCAAAAGATCCAATAATCCCGCGCGCAAAAACATCTCCGCAAAATCTTGCAAACCCGTCTTTTCTATGCTATAATAAGCATACACTGATAAAAAATGGGCTTACAAGGAGAGCGATATGAAGGTATTACTGATCAACGGCAGTCCGCGCGCCAACGGAAACACCGCGCTGGCTCTGCGCGAAATGATTGCCGTATTTGAAAAAGAAGGTGTGGAGGTCACGCTTCTCCACATTGGAAATCGGGCGATCCGCGGATGCGTGGCGTGCGGCGCCTGCGCGCAGACCGGCAAATGCATCGTCGATGATCCCGTCAATGAGGCAGCGCCTCTGCTCGAAGCCTGCGACGGTATCGTGGTAGCAAGCCCCGTTTACTATGCCTCGGCAAATTCCACGCTCACCGCATTTTTGGACCGTCTGTTTTACAGTACGCATTTTTCCAAGCGAATGAAGGTAGGCGCATCGGTTGCGGTGGCGCGGCGCGGAGGCTGCTCGGCAACCTTTGATCAGCTCAACAAATACTTTACCATCTCGGGCATGCCCATAGCCTCCGGCCAATACTGGAACAGCGTGCACGGAGCAAGACCGGGAGAGGCCGCCGAGGATGCCGAAGGCCTGCAGTCGATGCGCACGCTGGCCACAAATATGGTCTTTCTGATGCGCAGCATCGCGCTTGGGAAAGAAGCCTATGGCCTTCCCGAACCCGAAAAACGCGTTTCGACCAATTTTATCCGCTGAAAAAAAGCCGAAAAAATGCGAGTTTTTCCTATTATTTCTCGCAAAAATATTGACTTTACCTATTTTTTGTGATATACTGTCCCTAACGAAAAAATCAAACGGAGGATACCGAAATGAAACATATCAAGACCTTGGAAACCCGTAACCTGTGCGAGAGCGCAAAGAACGGCGGTTGCGGTGAGTGCCAGACCTCTTGCCAGTCTGCTTGCAAAACCAGCTGCGGCATTGCAAACCAGCAGTGCGAAAACAAAAAGGAAAGCAAGTAACTTTCTTTGAGGGATCGAGCGCGGGGAGGAAACCTTTCGAAAGGATTCCTCCCCGCGCCCCTGTTTTTTTGACTACCCCCACTTTTCGGGGAGGATTTTTGGAGGATACGGGCGACCGCAGAACCGGGGCCCGTGAAAAGCTATGGTACATCAATATAAACTCGGCGGCTATAACATCGTTCTGGATATTTGCTCGGGCTCGGTGCATGCGGTGGATGAGATCGCCTACGACATCATTTCCATGTTCGAAACACACACGCGTGAGGAAGTCCTTGCCGAAATGCACGCGCGCTTTGAGGGAAAGGACGGCATAACCGACGCCGATCTTGCCGAATGCTACGCGCAGGTGGAGGAGCTCAAGGAAAGCGGAAAGCTCTTCACCCCCGACACCTTCCGTCCCATGGCGGGCGAATTGAAGCAAAAAACGAGCGGCGTGGTCAAGGCGCTTTGCCTGCACGTGGCGCACACCTGCAACCTCAACTGCTCTTATTGCTTTGCCAGCCAAGGCAAATACCACGGCGACCGCGCGGTGATGAGCTTTGAGGTTGGAAAGCGCGCGCTCGATTTTCTGATCGAAAACTCGGGAAGCCGCCGCAACCTGGAGGTCGACTTCTTTGGCGGCGAGCCCCTGATGAATTTTGACGTGGTCAAGCAGCTCGTAGCCTACGCCAGAGAGGTGGAACAGGAAAAGGGAAAGAATTTCCGCTTCACCCTTACCACCAACGGGCTCGGGATCAACGACGATGTGATCGACTTTGCCAACCGCGAAATGAGCAACGTGGTCCTCAGCCTGGACGGCCGAAAAGAGATCCACGACCGCTACCGCGTGGACTACGCGGGTAACGGAAGCTGGGACCGCATCGTGCCAAAATTCCAAAAGCTGGTGGAGGCGCGCGGCGGCAAGAATTACTATATGCGCGGCACCTTTACGCATGCAAATCCCGATTTTCTCAAGGATATCCAACAAATGCTCGACCTTGGATTTACCGAGCTGAGCATGGAGCCCGTGGTTTGCGCCGCGGGAGATCCCTCGGAGCTGACCGAGGAGGACCTCCCCATCGTTCTGGAGCAATACGAAAAGCTGGCGGAGCTGATGATCGAACGTCGCCACGCGGGCAAGCCCTTTACCTTCTATCACTACATGATCGACCTCTCGGGCGGTCCCTGCATCTATAAGCGCATCTCGGGCTGCGGCTCGGGAACCGAATACATGGCCGTCACGCCTTGGGGCGATCTCTATCCCTGCCACCAGTTTGTGGGCGAGGAGAAGTTCAAGCTCGGCAATATCTGGGACGGCGTTTCCAACACGGCCGTACAGGACGATTTCTGCGCCTGCAACGTCTACGCCCGCCCCGACTGCGCCGACTGCTGGGCCAAGCTTTATTGCTCGGGCGGTTGCGCGGCCAATGCCTACCATTCCACGGGCTCGGTGCGCGGCGTGTACGAGTACGGCTGCAAGCTCTTCCGCAAGCGCATGGAGTGCGCCATCATGGCGGAGGTCTCGCGCCTGCTGGGAGACGGGAACGAATGAACACCCCGATCTGCGAGTTTGTCCGTCGGTACAGTGAGGAAAACGCGCTGAGGCTGCACATGCCGGGGCACAAGGGCACACCCCTGCTCGGCACGGAGCTTTATGACCTCACCGAGATCGAGGGTGCGGACAGCCTGTACGAGGCGAATGGCATCATTCGCGAAAGCGAGGAAAACGCCACCCGCCTCTTCGGCTCGGCCTCCACCCTGTATAGCACCGAGGGCTCCTCCCACTGCATCCGCGCCATGCTCTATCTGGCCAAGGCCGATGCCGTACGGCAGGGCAAAGCCTTTCATATTCTGGCCGCGCGCAACGTACACAAGACCTTTCTCTCGGCGGCGGCGCTTCTGGATTTTCAGCCCGAATGGATCGCGCCTTCCAAGGAGACCTCCTATCTTTCCTGTTCCATCGACATGGAGCATTTGGAGCAGCGGCTCCAACGCGGCGACGTAACGGCGGTCTATCTCACCTCGCCCGATTACCTCGGCAACCGCGCCGATCTGGCGTCGGTCGCCGCGCTTTGCCACCGCTACGGGGTCCTGCTTCTGGTGGACAACGCGCACGGGGCGTATCTCAAATTTTTGACCCCCTCCGAGCATCCGCTCGACCTTGGCGCCGACCTGTGCTGCGATTCGGCGCACAAAACGCTCCCCGCGCTGACGGGAGCCGCCTACCTGCACCTGGGCGCCACCGCGCCCGCATGGATGGCGGAAGAGGCCAAATGTGCCCTCTCGCTTTTTGGCTCCACCAGCCCGTCCTATCTGATCCTGCAATCGCTCGACGCCGTAAACGCCTACCTTGCCAACGGATTTTCCGAAACACTGGCTTCCTATGTGCAAACAGCGGAAAGCTTTGCAAAAAGGATTTGTGCGCGCGGCTTCCCTTTGATCGGAAACGAGCCGCTGAAAATCACGCTCGCCCCCAAGGCCTTTGGATACACCGGCAACGAGTTTGCCGCGCGTCTTTCCGAGCAAGGGATCGTATGTGAGTTTTCCGACCCCGATTTTACGGTTTTGATGCTCTCTCCCTCGCTTCCCGCCAACGCGTGGGAACGCCTGGAAGCAGCTTTGGACGCGATTCCGAGAAGAACTCCGATCCATGCCACACCCCCAAGCCTCTCTACCCTTCCCGCCTGTGCTCTGCCGATCCGCGACACGCTCTTTTGCAAGCGGGAAACGGTTTCTCTCGAGCAAGCCAACGAACGGATCCTGGCCTCTCTTCACGTGGCCTGTCCGCCTGCTGTTCCGCTCGCCGTTGCGGGAGAGCGCCTGGACGAGGCGATTCTTGCATGCTTCGCGTATTACGGAAAAACCTCCTGCGACGTCCTTTGCGACAACGCGCCTTAAATAAGAGGCATAGCAGTTAGTGTTTTGAATTTTGGATTTGTTGTGGGGAGACCTTCTTGGAAAGAAGGTCTCCCCACACCCCTCCCAAGAACTTTTTTACGCATTTATGTATAACGAAAGCATTCGCTTTTGTGCGCGTTTCGCTTCGCTTCTCAATTTGAGCAACGCTCAAATTGCCGTAGCGGCAACTGATGTTCGCTCGAAACGGTATCGCCGCGATGCTCCAATGAGTTTTTTCATTTTTTGAACCTTTTGTCCATCAAATCCGTCTATATCCGTGAGATCGATTTCAACCGAATTTACAAGGAGGTGAGGATGTGAATGAATTTGAAGAGCTTTTAAAAGAACATTTTACCGTCCTGCAACGCTTTGTTCGATATAAAGTATCCCACAAATTCGATGCCGACGATATCATTCAAGAGGTCTGTCTGACGGCGGCATTAAAATTTGAGAGTCTGCAAAATCCGTCCGCCTTTAAGGCGTGGCTTCTGCGCATTGCAAGCAACAAATGCAACGATTATTTCCGCGAAAAAGCCAAACGGATGCAGATTTCCTTGGATGCACTCTCCGAATCCGCCCTGAGCACAGGAAGGCTCGGTGTCTCCGAGCAAAGCGTCGTACGCGATACTTTGGAATTGCTTGGCAACAAAGAAAAGCAGATCCTGTACCTATACTTCTTCAAAAATCTGTCGCAAGAAGCGATTGCAACGCGGCTGTCACTTCCGCTGGGAACCGTGAAAAGCCGCCTACACTATGCAAAAGAAAAATTCAGACAACATTATCCGTATCCGCCATCATTGAAAGGAGATATCCAAATGAGCAAATTACCCGAAAAGATACCCGCATATCAAATCGAGCCTTCCCCGCTCCCGCCCTTCTCCGTGAAATGGGAGGAGCTGCAGGGCTGGCTATTGATCCCCCGTTTGGGCGAGCGGCTGAGCTGGGGACTGTATGAAGCGCCCTCCAGAAAGCGCACGGAGTATACCGATTTGAAGGTGGTTGGGAAAGCGCAGATCCACGGCATAGAGGGCGTGGAGATCGAAGCAATCCAATACGGAGTGGAGGACTATTACCGCACGGGCATGGTGGATCGGATGGAACGCCGTTTTGTGGCGCAGCTGACCGACACGCACTGCCGCTATCTTGCGGAAAGCCACGTAGAGAACGGCATTCGCAAGCTATACACCTTTCTCGACGGCGACGAGTTTCTTCAAAACTGGGGCTTTGGAGAGGACAACTGCGGAAACGAAGTAAATCTCTCCCCGAAGGGCTTGCTCCGACGCGAGGGATCGGTGGTGCAAGGACATACGAGCAAGGAAACCGTGGATATCGTGGGGCGTTACACCGTCACCATTGGCGGGAAAGTCTATGACACGGTCTGCGTCATGGACATCCAGTGCTTTAACGACGGCGTAGTCTCGGAGCAATATCTCGACAAAAACGGCAGAACGGTGCTTTGGCGCAGATTCAATCACAACGATTGGGCGCGTCACCGCTATGGAAAGCCGTGGACCGAGCTGCTCCCCGACAACGAGCGACTGACCGTGAACGGCGAAACCTACGTGCATTGGTACGATTGCATCTCGGATTATATTCTTTAAACAGGAAAGAATGTACGCGCAATTCTCGTGCTGTTTCTCGCGGCACCGTCTCCCGGCAACAAAAAGACCCGACACACCGTGTCAGGTCTTTTTGTTGCCTTAAACGAGTGAAAAGGTGTCTAAACGAGGTAAAAACGAACAAAAGGTGTCTACCATTCTCGATATCATTTTCTTTTGACTTCTGCTCGATCAAATTTGATCTTAAAGGTGAAATCTTCGGGGAATGAATCAAAATCTTGTAAAGCTATCTCCAAGATGTAATAGTCATCTTGTTCACTCAGCATATCTGCCAACCACCAAATTGTTTTCCTGCCTTCGAGAGATATGTCTGGTGTTAAAATCTTGTAGTTGTAAAGGCGGATTTCTTCCACGGAGGTGTCGTAAAGTGCGCCTTTTGCGTTTATTTTTAACACCAAGAGATTTCGATTGTATTTGCTTTTTTCTCCGATAAATTTGTTATAATCAAACGGAAATTCAAACGATTCAACACCTACAATGCCCGCATCGTGAAGTCCGTTTATCCAATACCATTCGGGTGGATTTTCAGGATGATGAGACATATATTCTCTACTTTTTGACATCACTGTTCTCCTTTGCGGTGTTGATAGAAGCGATCAGCATTCTACGAATCGTGCCACATTGATTATACAAATCTTTTGCAATCTCTCTACCCAACAATTCGGATTTCACGAATAATTCAAGCCAGTATTCAGTTTCGTAACATTCCTTCAGTGCAATTTGAAACTTTGCAATAAAGTCGGCTTTGCTATGAGCATAATTTGCTTCGTGAATATTGGCGCCAATAGATGTAGAGGAGCGCTCTAATTGGTTTACAGGAGAATAATGTCCTTTGATACCGTCGCACATTTTTATAACTTTAACCGCAAAGTCTGTGGATAGGTCGCGGGGCTTTGAATCAGTTATAGTAACACCGCCTTTCTACTATTATTATATCATACTTTAGATAGCTTTTCAAGTGAAATATTCGGCTGGCGCCGAATGTGAAATAATTTACTTCGTAAATTGTGAAATATTGCTCCTTCGTCGCAATGTGAAATGAAATTCGCCCATCACATTTGCGTAGCAAATATTTCACAGCGAAGCTATTTCACATGGCAAAGCCATATATCACTCGCCAAAGGCGAATTTCGTTGAAAAAAGCACACATTGTCTTGGTAGACAAATGTGTGCTTTTTTCTGGTGGGAGATGGTGGATTCGGACCACCGAAGCGAAGACGCAACAGATTTACAGTCTGCCCCCTTTGGCCACTCGGGAAATCTCCCATATAAAAGTCCACTTGTTTGTGTGGACTTGGTTGGAGCTGGTGAACGGAGTCGAACCATCAACCTGCTGATTACAAATCAGCTGCTCTGCCATTGAGCCACACCAGCGAATACGTTCGCAAGCGAACCCGTCGCTATCGCAACGTGGATATTATACCATGGCAAAAGCGGTTTGTCAAGCCTTTTTTCAAAAAATATTGAAATATTTCTTTTTCTATTTGCAGTACAGATTCAGGTCCCATGCGGGGATCCCTGCAAAACGGCGCAGATAAAGCCGTTTGTATTGCGGAAATTCCCGACGGATCATGCGCGGAAGCGCGAAAAGATCCTCGTTGCGGTGGTACAGCGAGACCAGCAGCGTGGGGCGATACGCCCGCAGCGTTTCCCGCGATCCCAAAAGCGCCTCTCTCTCCGAGCCCTCCACGTCGTACTTGATATAATCCACCCGACGGCCGCCCAACACGCGGTCCAGCGTATCGGCTTGGATCGTTTTCAGCTTCACGGGTCGGTCGGCAAGCGTTGCGGAACGGTTGCTCTCAAACGAGGCGTTGCGGTTTCCGCTCGCGTCGAAACAGAGCGTTGTCGGCTCCGACCACGCCCCCGCGTTCACGGGGATCACCTCGGCACGGCGCTCTTCCTCCGCGTAGGCCTGCAATTTGCGGAAATTGCGCGCGTCGGGCTCCATGGCGTACACCGTCCGCACACGTCCGTCCGCATGGGCGAGCAGCTCGCGCACGGTATCTCCGTTGTAGGCGCCAAGATCGGCGGCCGCTTCGATCTCCCCGGGGCACACCAGCGTTTCCATAACCGTTTGCGGATCACTGACGGCATCCTTTAAAAAGCGAATGTCGCCCGTCAGCTTATACTGCACCACGTTGGCAAGGATCCGCTTCGATTCCTCATCGGCAAGGAGCGCTTCGGTCTCCTCCAGCTCGGCCCTGTGCGTCTCAAAAAACGCGCGGTCAAAGAGCCCGTCGCCAAATGCGGGCACGTCGGGCGCGTACAGCTCCGCTTCGGCGGCAATGCGGTCGACCGTTTCCAACACGTCGGGACGCGAAGTTCCAAAGGAAAGAAGGACGGTCACGTTCTCCGCGCCGTACGTTTCCTTGATCTCTCCCCACGTCCGCACGCGCTTGCCGTGAAAAAGGTGTCCGCGCACAAAGCCGTCGCTGGCAAAGAAATCGCACACCGTCACGCCCTTTTCGTCGCATGCGCGCAGGATCTTGTCCGCGCCGTTTCCCATGCCGTACATCACGATCTTCTTGTCGGTTGCGGCAAGCCGTTCCCAAAGATCGCGCTCGATGCAAAGATCCATGTTCAAGCCCTCTCCTTCCGTCTTTTTTCTTGACAAACCAATTGGAATATGCTATAATTTTAAAAAAAGGAGTCCGCGCTCCCCATTTTGAACCGTGAAAGGAACTACCGTTATGTGTGATTGCCTGTTTTGCAAGATCATCGCAGGGGATATCCCCTCCTCCAAGGTTTATGAGGACGACCTCGTCTACGCCTTCCGTGACATCCAACCGATGGCACCCGTACACGTCTTGATCGTTCCCAAAACACATCTTCCGTCCGCCGACGGCGTAACGGCCGCAAACAGCGCGTCGGTGGCCCGCATCTTTGAGGTGATCCCACAGATCGCCAAGGCCGAGGGATTGACCAACGGCTACCGCGTGATCACCAACTGCGGCGAGGACGGCTGCCAATCGGTCAAGCACCTGCATTTCCATCTGCTTGGCGGAAAGAAGCTTTCGGAAAAATTGGATTGACTGAAACATACAATTCAAATATTCCATACCGCCAATCAACCGACGTATCCAAGCTTTTGAAAAAGCTTGACCAAAACTTTCATCAAGCTGACGAAAGTCATTTGTTTGGTCTACCGTCTCTCGGTACTGCCGCTTTTCGCGGCAGTCCCTTTTTTTATTTCCTTATTTTCCGGCCACGCTCATGCCGCGGACCACAACGTCGGGTGAGCCGAACACCGTAAAGCTGCCGGGAACGCCCCATTTGATCTCATTTCCAAGCAGATCGACCGCCTTTAAAAGCTCGAAGAAGTTGCCCGCAACCGTAAAGGATTTCACCGGCTCGGCGCGCTTTCCGTCACGGATCACAAAGCCCGCGCTCTCAATCGAAAAATCTCCGGTCACAGCGTTGGCCCCCGCATGAAAGCCCTTGCATTCGGTGATATAGAGTCCGTTTCCGATCGCCGCAAGCAGCTCCTCCTCGGTCCTCTCCCCCGCCTCAATGGCAAAATGGTACGGCGCGATCGACACGGGCGCGGCATAGCTTTGTTTTTGTCCGTTGCCCGTAGATTCCACACCGGCCTTTTTGGCGGTGGTGAGATCGTAGAGCAGGGTTTTCAGCACGCCGTTCTCGATCACGCTCTTGCGCGCGGTGGCAACACCCTCGCCGTCAAAGGAGGTCTGCATCGGTGAATCCTGTTGCATGGGATCGTCGGTGACCGTCACGCAATCAGCGGCGATCTTCTCGCCCTCCTTGCCTGCCAGCAGCGACAGCCCCAGCTGCGCGTTTTTGGCCGAGAACACGGGAGAGAAGGTGGAAAGAAACTGCCGGAACTGTTTTCCGTCAAAGAGCACGTCGTATTTTCCCGATTCCACCAAGCCTGCGCCCATCTTGTCCAGCGCTTTCTGCACGCTTTTCTTCGGGAGCTCGGAAAAGGCCTCTGCCGAGGCGCCGAGCGCAAACTCAAAGGACTCCTGGGCCTCCTCCCCGTCACGCACCACGGGCATCGCGTACGCGCCGCTCATGCCCACGCGGTTGGAAAGGCTCAGGCCGTTCGAGTTGTACAGATGGATCTCCTGCACGGCGGAGATCACGGCCGATTGGGTTCCGTCGCCCACCTTGTCGCTCTCGGCATAGGTAGCCGTTTGCAAGGCCAGCGCCGTGTCGCGCACGGTCTTGGCATCGGTCAGGCGCACCTCCCGTTCGGGAAGCGTGGCATAGGCGGGAGAGCCCGCAAAAATAAACACCTCGTCATCGTTATCAATGCACTGCGCGTTGGAGATGGCTCGGCTGACCAGCTCTTCCATCGCGTCCGCCGTCATCCGCTCGCCCGAGGCGTAGCCCATCTTGCCGTCCACGATGCAGCGGAAGCAGATGCCGCCGCTCACACTGGAAGCAAAGGAGCTGATCTCGTCCTTGAGGGTTTCGGCGCTGATGCTTTCTTCCAATTGGGAATAGATCTCGTATTGGGTAAGCCCCGCGCGCTCGGCGGCGGCCACCAATGCTTGCTTCATTTCTTCAAATATCATTTCAGCGACCTCCTACGGTAATGGTGGAAACACGGATGAGCGGCTGTCCCACGTCGGTGGGAATGCTTCCGCTGGAGGATCCGCACATGCCCTGGGCCCGTTCCAAATTCTGCCCCACCATGTCGATGTTTTGCAGGATCTCGGAGCCGGTTCCGATCAGAGACGCGCCGCGTACCGGCTCACAGATCTTACCGTTTCGTACAAGATAGCCCTCGGTCACGGCAAAATTGAATGCGCCCGTGAGGGGATTGACCGAGCCGCCACCCATCTTGCGGCAGTAAAGGCCGTATTCCATGGAGGCAATGATATCCTCGTTTTTGTCGGGGCCGTTGGCAAGGAAGGTATTGGTCATGCGCGAGGTGGGTTCGTAGGTGTAGCTTTGTCTGCGGCCGCTTCCGGTCATAGGGAGACCCATGCGGCGCGAGCCGAGACGGTCGATCATATAGCTTTTGAGAACGCCGTTTTCGATCAGGACGTTGCGCTGCGTGGGCGTTCCCTCGTCGTCAATATTCACCGAGCCCCACGCACCCGGAATTGTGCCGTCATCAATGGCGGTCACCTTGGCGTTTGCGATCTGCTGACCGAGCTTGCCCGCCATTTGCGAAGCGCCGATGGCCACCGAGCTGGCCTCGAGCGAATGTCCGCAGGCCTCGTGGAAGATCACGCCGCCAAAGCCGTTTTCAATGGCTACCGTCATGGTTCCCGCCGGGCAGTAGTCGGCGCGCAGATTTACGGTTGCCTGTCTGGCCGCCTCGCGGCCTACGTCACGCGGATCCACGGCTTCAAAAAATTCCAACCCCATACCGGCTCCCGGAGAGGCCGAGCCCGATTGGTTCACGCCCGCGGCGCTGGCTACGGCAGATACCGCGATGCGGGTGCGCACGTGGCGGTCGGTGGTGTAAAGCCCCTCGGTGTTGGCGATCCAGATCGTGTGATCCACGCCCGACAGAGATCCCGACACCTGCGAGATCGACGCATCGTAGTCCTTTGCGGCAAAGCAGCCCGCGCGGAGCAGGTCTGCCCGCACCTTGGCGTCCACGCCCGAGGGCACGGTGCGAACGGGGTGAATGTTGGGAAAGATCCGCTCGTTCAGGATCACGCGCTCCACCGCGCGAAGCTCGCCCATCGCGGCCGCCACCGACCGCGCGCACTTCATCAACCCCTCGCGCGAGGTATCCGAGGTGGAGGCAAACACTGTCCGCGTTCCCAAAAATGCGCGAATGCCCACGCCCGAGATCAGATTATCGGTCACGCGGTCGATCTTTCCGTCTACCATCGAGACCGCGTTGTTACGGGTGATCTCCCCGTAGAGCTCCACAAAATCGGCGCCGCCCGCCATTGCGCACGCGAGCACCGATTCCGCCAATGCTTTCGATATCATAGGTTGTCTCCCTTCGTTTGGTAAGTTCATCCCCCTTATTGTACCACAAATGCCGATAAAATGCAATTCTTTTGGAAAATCATTTCCCTTTTCTTGCATTTTTCCGTAATTCATGTTATATTTTAAGCAGAGCGGTGTAACCGACAGAGAAAAAAAGCGACGTTACGGATAGAGCGCGCCAAACGGTTGGCGCCGAATACAAAGGAGGAACCTTCCATGAAAAAGAAGCTATGGATCCCACTTGTTGCCATCGCGGTTTTGTTACTGATCCTGTTTGTGCCGATCCCCACCGGGCAAGCCAGAGACGGCGGGACCCGCACCTACACTGCCCTCACGTATAAGATCGTGGATTGGAAACACCTTTACGACGACGGCGTTTACGAGGAAACGAAGATCTATTTCGGAAAAGACCGCCACAAATCGCTCAACGAGCTGTTTGCGCAAGTGGAGGGATCGCTCGAGCACGTTGTGAGCGCAACGGTGATCGAGATCAACGGCTCCTCGGTTCTGATCGAGCCGCTGGAAAGCGAATGGGAGCGCCAAAGCGCCGACCGCATCCGCATTGACGTGAGCGGCCTTGCCGAGATCGGTGCCGAGGTGGGAAGCCCGGTGGAGGTGATCTATACGGGCGGCGTGATGGAATCCTATCCCGCGCAGATCCGTGCGATCGGTTGGAGGATCTCCAACAACTTCCGCCACCTCAACTACACGGAGGAATGGCTGGATAAAACCGCCGCAGAGGTGTGTGAGCCCAACATCTTTTCACACATCCGGATCACCGCGATCTACGCCAACTGCTTCTTTGCCACCCCCGTGATCCCCATGCCGTATACGGTCAAGCTCAACGGCACCCTCTCCGAGGATTGGTGTGTGGGAGATCAGGTGCTCTGCACCTACGAAAACACCTATTACGACGGGGAGAATAACCGCGTGGAGTGCGATCTTCTCACCGTGGAGGCAAGTGATTGGGAGCCCGATCCGGACATGTATTATAAGCCCGTGATCTACCTCTATCCCGAGCGCGAGACCGAGGTCTCGGTCCGGCTCACGCTGGACGGGGAGCTGACCTGCACCTATCCATCCTACCAAAACGGCTGGACGGTGACCGCGCATCCCGACGGCACCCTCACCGACGCCAACGGACAGACCTACAACTACCTGTATTGGGAGGGCACGACCAACGCGCAGTATGACTTCTCCAAGGGCTTTTGCGTCAAGGGGGAGGACACCGCCGCATTTCTCGAATACGCGCTGGAACGGTTGGGACTGACGCGTCGGGAAGCGAATGAATTCATCGTATTCTGGCTGCCGATGATGCAAAACAACCCCTACAACGTCATCGCCTTCCAGGAGAATGCCTACACGGAGTCGGCAAGGCTGGACGTAGATCCCGCCCCCGATACGCTCATCCGCGTGTTTATGGCGTGGCAGGCAAGCGAAAGCTACGTCAGCCTGCCCGAGCAGGAGCTGTCCGCACCCGCCCGCGAGGGCTTTACCGTGGTGGAATGGGGCGGCACGGAGATTTCGTAAGCCATTCAAAAAGGAGCTCCGCTTGGTGTGATACTCTTATCGGAGTATCTCGCCAATCAGAGCTTTTCCTTTTCTTTTTTAACGTTCCGCAACCCGTCCATGCCTTGACAAACGGCGCGCGGTGTGCTATACTTTTTAGCAAAGAATTCTTTTCCCGGAGGCTCTGTATGAATCCAAATGAAATCTGCTCCGCCGCTTGCTTTGCGGCGGCCGATATCCTGTTGCCGGACTTTTCCAAGGTTGACGGCACACGTTGGGCGGTGGTCGCCTGCGATCAGTATACCAGCGAGCCCGAATACTGGGCGCGCGCGGAGGCGGCCGTGGGAGATGCCCCGTCCACCCTTCGTATGATCCTTCCCGAGGTCTACCTCGACGAAAAAGAGGCGCGCGTGCCAACGATCAACGCCGCGATGAAGTCCTATCTGGCATCGGTGCTGCAGGAGCATCCCAACGCCATGATCGCCTTGGAGCGCACCCAATCGGACGGAACCGTCCGCCGCGGGATCCTGGGCACTGTTGATCTGGAATGCTACGACTTCCGGCGCGGCTCGGATGCTCTGATCCGCGCGACCGAAGGGACCGTCTTGGAGCGCATCCCGCCGCGCGTGGAGATCCGCCGCGACGCCCCCGTGGAGCTTCCGCACGTCATGCTTCTCATCGACGACCCCAAGCGCACCGTGATCGAGCCGATCCTCGGGAGCTGTGCCGACCGTGAGCCGCTCTATGACTTTGACCTGATGCTTGGCGGCGGACACGTGCGCGCGCATCGGTTGGAGCAGGCCGAGCAGGCCGCCGTGCAAGCCGCTTTGGCCGCCCTGACCGAGCCCAAAGAGATCGAAGCGAAGTACGGAGACCGCACCCTCGCCCCTCTGCTCTTTGCCGTGGGCGACGGCAACCATTCGCTGGCCGCCGCCAAAGCCGCCTATGAGGAGATCAAATCGAGGATTGGCGTGGATGCGGCCAAGGATCATCCCGCACGGTACGCACTCGTCGAGCTGGTCAACCTGCACGACGGTGCCCTGCAATTTGAACCGATCTATCGCGCGGTATTCGGTGCCGATCAGAAGGCTCTGCTCCGCGATCTGCGGCAAGCCCTTGCCGCTCTGAACGGCTCTGCCGCCGCGCAATCGATCCGTTGCGTGACCGCGGACGGGGAAACCGACTTCTCCGTTCCCCACCCCGTGCAGCAGCTGGCCGTGGGCACGCTCCAAGCCTTTCTCGACGCCTACGTGGCCGAGCACCCCGAGGTGACGGTGGATTACATCCACGGAGAAGACTCCCTCCGCACACTGGTCGAACGCGAGAACGCCGTGGGCTTTCTGTTTGAAGGCATGCGCAAGGATGAGCTCTTCCGCACCGTGATCTTTGACGGCGCGCTTCCCCGCAAGACCTTTTCCATGGGTCACGCGCCCGACAAACGCTACTATCTGGAATGCAGAAGGATCCAATGATCCAAAAAGCGGCCCAAGCGCCAAGGCGCTTGGGCCGCTTTCTTGAGAAAGCGACGGATCACGTCAGGAGATCGACGTGGCGTTTCCGATGCCAACCGGGTTCAAGGCAGCGGTGGCCGTGTTTGTATTCACACAGTTGTTGAAATAGGTAGCCGTTTTGCTGGCACCCGAAATATGACCTGCCCAAATGCCCTCGTATACCGCGTTTGAGGAAACGGTGCCCGAGTTGGTGGCTCCGTTGACCGTAACCGCCGGAGCGTTTCCTGCGGTGGTACCGAGACGGCCGAAGAGCGATCCGATCCTTGCCGTATTCGCTACCTCTACCGTAATGGTTCCGCTGTTGGTAAAGTTGCTTGCCGTTACCGTCATTCCCAGCGTTGCATATCCCAGGATGCCGCCCGCCGTACCGCCCGTATTGGAGGAGGCCACGCCACCGGTGGATTTGATGGTTGCCGTGTTGGTACAGCTTACAGCATCCAGAGTCACACCCTCATAGCTGCTCTGCCCCACAATACCGCCCGCGTGGAATGCGGGAACCGCCGCATTGTTCGTAAAGCCGTTGAGCGAAACATCGGCCGCGCAGGTAATGGCTCCGATCGCGCCGCCCGCGTTGGTGGTTGCGATTACACGTCCGTTGGTATTTGTGGTACCCGAAACCGTAACGGTTACGGGGTTCTTGTTGATCAGGCCGATCAGGCCTCCTGCATTGCTATACGCCTTGATATAGCCCGAGGAATACCCCGCGTTGACCGAGCAATTCTGAATTCCCACGGTTCTCCGGAGCGCGTTATCGTTAGCGGTGGAGGAATCGTCCGCCACCATTTCCACACAGCCGATCAGACCGCCCGCCGTGTAAGCCGTGGTATCGGTGAGTCCGTTGGCGATCCGCCCCACAAAGGAGGAATTCTGAATCAGCGTGCCGTGAAGCACCTTTCCGATCATCGAACCCACGTTGGCGTTTGCCGTGGAGCTTTTTGTGATCTTTCCGGTGTTCAGATTGACGTTTTTGATCACCGAATATCCCGCCGTGGTTCCCGCGATCACGCCGAACTGTCCGCCAACCGAGCCCTTTACCGTAATCGAGGGAACATAAATATCCAGATTCTTGACCGTGCCCTGATCGTCGGCCATGACTCCGTTTGCATCGGTGGTCACGGCTCCGATCGTATTGAAGAGCAATCCGCGCTTGGTCTTACCCGATGCAAACGACAGGCTGACCGTGGACGGCGCTCTTACCACAAGCGCATAGCCGTTGCCGTCAAAGTTGCCGTAGAAATCGTCGCGCAGCAGAGGATACGTGGTCTCTCCGGGAATCACAGTTACCGTCATATCCTTGAGCATGCGGTACGAGCGGCTGGCCTTCAGGTCCGCCAGACCCACCTCGTTGTAGATCAGATAGACGCTTCCGTCCTTATAAGGAACCGTTGTGCTTGCCAGCGTGGGAGCCGTTGCATAGAAATCCGCGCCCGCAAAGGTCTCCACCACCACCTTTTTGGTGTTGTACTGAAGGGTGCATGCGGTTACGCTGGAGCCTGCGATCAGCGTACGGCTCAGGTTGGGGGTTGGGTTGCCGGATCTCTGTGCATAGCCGATCAGGCGCGCTTCATCCTCGTAGATCGCCGTGGTGGTCTTACACTGGTTGACGTAGGCATAGCGAACCCCCGCCGGCATGAGCGCGCGGTAAGCATTTACGTAATTATAAAAGGTGGTCAGAGCTGTGAGCGGCGCTCCCTCGGAGAACTCACTCACCGATCCGTGGTGCGGAAGCTGCACGAAATTGGAGGATGCGAGATTTGCGCCGTACAGCTTGTTCAGCGCCTTGACCGTGTAATAGTTTGCGTCTCCCGTAAAGAGCGCGGAGTAGGTATACGCGGAGCACTCCCAGGTCACACGCGAAACGATCGACGTGGCGTTGGTGCCGTGCACATCCGAGTTTGCCGCCGAGATCTGGTCGGGCAGGAAGTTTTCTGCCGTGAACAGGATCTCCACCATGGCCTCGTTGAAATAATACTTCTGGCCCACGTGCGCCTTGTAAACGTTTACCCCCAGCTCTTGCAGAGCCAGCAGCGTTTTGTTGTAGCGGTCCACCTTAGCGGCGTCCACATCGGCGCCGTATGCAAGCACGGCATCGGTATCCGAGGCGCTCTCCGCGGCGCTGGGCAGATTGCAGATCACGTTCTGAAGCGTTGCGGGCGCGCCGGTGTATCCGATGTAGTATTTGGTGAAATACATAAACGCGCCGATGTGGTCGGAGTGCGGATGCGTCAGCACCCAAGCCGCGATAACCACCTGATTGGCATAAGCTCCCGAGGTGGGCGCATAGGATTTCATGATATTGTAGATCTTGTCGGCGTTCTGGAGCGTTACCCCCTCAAAGCCGCCGTCGTACACAATGAAGCGACCGTCGGCCAGGCGCAGGATGTATCCCATGCCGCTGCGCTCGGTATCCCGTTGCGAGGTGGAGGTGTTATCGTCCAGACCCATCTGGATCAGCATCGGCTCACAAACGTGCTGGACCGAAGAGGGCTTGGAAAACACGCCCAGATCCATGTCGCGGGGCTCGATCGAGATCTTTGAGATCTTGCTGACCGCATCGTAAAAGCAGTTGACCACGTAGCTGTCGGTAGCGTACAGGGCCCACTTGTTGGAGGATCCCGAAACCTCGGATTTTCCTACGATCTCGGTATATCCCTTGGAGATCAGGAGGTTGCGGTAGGTGTTCCACTCGCCTCCCGTGGTACCTTCCACCGTAAGGAGAAGGCAGTTGTTGTACACGTCGGTTACGGTTTTGGTGCCGTTGGCCGTTACGTATGCCGTCAGGTCGGTTTTGGACGGCGGCGCGATAATTCCCGTGGCGGTTGTGGACACCGTTTCGGCTCCAACCGGGAATACGAGCAGGGTGAGGATGCTGCAGAATGCCAGTAATAGGCTTACGAGTTTTTTCATGTTTCATTTTCTCCTTTCCATGAATCAGATTAAAATGCTTGTTTTCGGGGAAAACGCATCTGCGAACAAGCTCGAGGGACAGACCCGACCATCTGTCTCACACGTTCCTGTTTGATTATTATATCATACCGCAAGACGTCTTGAAAATACATTTTCTCAAAAAGAAAATATAAAAATTATAAAAATAACAACCCTTTTTTCATTTTCCTTGAAAAAGGGTTGTTAAAAATGCACAAATATCGGAATCGCTTTTTAAATATTTTATCCAAAAAGCTTGTGCTTGACCTTTGCAGCCAGCACACGGCACAGGTGGAACGGATAGCGGAGCGGATAGAGGGTCTGCCACGCCGCCGCGTAAAAGCGGTAGCTCTTCTGCGTAGCCGTTACGTGGCGCTTGCCGCGATAAAATTCGCTCATCACGCCGATCACCCATTCGTCGGGAACGCGTTCCTTGGCATAAGTATTGTCGCCTCGGATGACGTAATAGCCGTCTTTTACGTCAATGATCCGATGCAGCACGCATTTCCCGTCGGGACGGCGGTAGAGCGGCAGATCCCAGCGCTTGAGGCGTTCCTCGCCCACGGGGCGAATGATCACGCGGTCGCGGCGGTTGCGCAGCATGGGGCGCATGCTCACCCCAACGGTGGTGCGCACATAATATCCGTCCCGCGCCAATACCTCTTCAATCGATTCGCTCATGCAAACACCCGACTGTCGCGCAGGATCTCTACGATGCGATGTACGTCCCTTGCGGCGGTTTCGGCATCGATCTCATATGTCTCCAGCAATGCCGCAACCAGATCCTCCTCAGTGCAGTCCTTTTCCGTCATCCGCTTCCACAAAAAGGCCCCCGTTTCGTTCAGGCGTACCATGGCGTGAAAGGTCTCGCTGGTTTTTCCAACCGGAACGGCTACGTAGGAGGAGGCTCCTACCTTTTGAATCGTAAAATCGGGATTGATCCGCATAATGATTTTCTCCTTACATTAAGATTTGCGCATGGTCTCCCACGCGAGAAGTGCCGCCTCGTCCGAAATGGTGCAGGCAAGCACGTAATAGGGAACGGCGCGTACCAGGCCGTCCATCAGGGCCAGCTGTTGATTGACCAGCGTGCGGTCGCCGCGCAAATAGAGCTGGTGAGCCAAGCGTCCCACCGCTTCAAACTCCTCGGCACGGCGGATCGAATTCTCTGCCCCGCGCTCGAGAAAGCAAACGGCGGCCAGCGGAGCCGAAATCTTTTCGCCCCAGTTCTCCTTGCCGTTCCAGGGGGTGCCAAACACCGTCACCGAGCCATCGGGCTCCAGGCGGTACAGCGGTTTGTCGCCGTTGAGCACGCGGGCGCGCGGGACGTTTTTAAGCCAGAGCCTTGTATGCGTGGATTTTCCAACGCCGCTTTTGGCGGTAAAGGCGTAGGCGTATCCGTCCACCTCCAGGACCGACGAGTGCATCAGAAAAACGTTATGTACAGCCAGCTGCTCGCAGATATGGCGGTAAACGCAGATGCTCTCACAGTACGCGGCGGAAAAATCGCCGTTTTTTTGCTCCTCGGCAATTTCCTCTTCGGTAACGGCTACCGAAAAAGCAACCTCGCCATCCTCGCAAACGTACTCGCGGCACTGCTTTTCCACAAATTCGAACCGATTTTCAATTCGCATGCGGACACCCGCCAATTCCATGACAAACATAGCGCTCTCCCTTCTTGGATTTTCTTTATTGTATCACAGTCCCGCTCCGATTGCAAGTCTTTTTTCAGATTTTCATCGCACAAACCGCTTTGGTTTGTTCTTTTTCGCCGCGCGCGGTCAAAAAGGGAGCCGGGATCCGACGAGGGAGGCGGCTTTTTGTCGGTTTTCGGGATACGGTTTTGCTTGACGGGCGAGGCAAGCCGTGGCATAATAAAAATCGGATATTTATAGGACGTACAAAAGAAAGGAGAACCCCCATGAGACCGCAATCCCAAGGCTTGCTTTTGACGCTTGTGTTTTCGTTTGCCATTGCGCTTTCCTTTGCGGTGGCGGCGGTTTGTGTGTCGCATCTGCGCGAGGAGCCGTCGTTTCTCCCAAAGGAAACGGCTTCGGAGCCCTCGGCTACACAAACCGAATCGGACACGCGCCCCGAGGAGACCGAATCGGAGAGCGAGACCGAGGATACCGAGGCTCCCGGCGGACTTCGCTACGCCAGCCGAGGAGACGGGACCTGCCGCTTGGTGAGCATTGGGAGCTGCGCCGACGCCTGTGTGGTCATCCCCGAGCTTGCCCCCACGGGAGACCGCGTAACGGCGATCGATGCGCGCGCCTTTTACGGCTCTTCCACGGTCACAGCGGTGCAGATCCCTGCCTCGGTCCGACAGATCGGGGAGCTGGCCTTTGCCAATTGCCCCAATCTGCTCTACATCTCGGTCAGTCCGCAAAACGCGACGTATTGCGATATCGACGGCGTCCTCTACACCGCCGACGAGCGGACCCTGATCCAATACCCCGCCAAGCGTGCGGGAGAAGAAGTCCTTATCCGCGGCGTAACCGTGGAGATCTGCGACATGGCCTTTTACAACTGTGCTACGCTCTGTCGCGTCACCTTCGCCGGCTCCGCCGAGCAATGGGAAACCATTCGCATCGGAATCAAAAATTACAGCCTCACCGCCGCCGCCAAGCGCTTTGAGGGGTAAAGCGGAATATTTTCCGGGGGAAACTTCTTGTAAGAAGTTTCCCCCGGTCCCCCTTCAAGAACTTTCCACACATTTTTTTCTTAATTGGTTGGTTTAGAGCGCGATTCGCTTTGGCTCTCAATTTGAGCAACGCTCAAATTGCCGTAGCGGCAACTGAGGTTGGCACGAACACTTCTCGTGTCATCCTGAGCGGAGCGCGGCGAAGCACAGCATAAACACTCCGCGTCATCTCTGAGAAGGCTCGCGTTCGTTTCACTCACGGCTCACCGGTCGAAGCCCGAAGGGCGACCGCCCTTGGCGGTCGGATCTCGCGGGGGCGTTGTAGGAACGTTTCTCTCCCCGCCATTTTTTATTTTCTATCCTCCCGCACGCGTTCGGCGCCCGAGATGCGGTCCTTGCGCAGGCGGACGAAGAGCGAGAGGAGGGCTTTCCCGTGAAACGGGAGAAGCGGATAGAGATAGGAGCGTTTACCGTTGACGGTTTTATTGGTGATAAGCAGGAGCAGGATCCCCGCGCAGCCCACCGCAAATCCGATGAAATTGAAGAGCTGGATAAGGATCAGGAGCGCGATGCGCAGGAATTTGAAGGCGTAACCCAGCTGGTAGCTGCGCTGGGAGAAGTTGGCGATCGAAACGAACGCCATATACACGATGACCTCGGGGATCAACCAGCCAACGCTCACGGCGAAGTCGCCAAGGATCAGGCCGCCCACCACCGAGAGTGAATTGGACAGCATGTCGGGCGTGTTCATCGACGCCATGCGGAGCCCGTCGATCATAAATTCCACCAGCAGGAGCTGAACGAAGATCGGGATCTTTCCGGTGGATTCGGGAAGCGCAAAAGTCAGCCACGGCGGTGTGAGCGCGGGGTTTTTGGTCAGCAGAAACCAGATAGGAACCAACAAAAGCGTCGCCCAGAACACGATGTGCCGTACGATGCGAATATAGGTTCCCGTGAGTGGCGGAAAATAGAAATCGTTGGTCTCCTGCATAAAATCAAAGATCGTACTGGGAAGCACCATCACCTCGGGAGAGTTGTCACAAAGGATCAGAACGCTCCCCTCCAGCACCTGCGCCGCCGCAACGTCAGGGCGCTCGGTGTAGCGGATCTTGGGGAAGGGGTTGTACCAGCGTTGCTTGATCAGAAGCTCGGCCAGCGACTCGTGCCCCATTGAGAGCGCCCCCGTTCGGATCGAGTCCAGCTTCTGCTTCAGCGTTGCCACGTACTTGGGATCGGCCTGTCCCTCGAGATAGCACAGCACCACATCGGTCTTGCTGTGCGTTCCCACCGACAGATAATGCATGGTAAGCCGGGGATCGCGGATGCGGCGGCGGATCAGGGCGGTGTTAAACACCAGGGTCTCCACAAATCCGTCTCGCGAGCCAAGCATCACGCGGTCGGTATCGGGCTCTCCCACCGAGCGCGCGGGATAGGTGCGGGAATCGACGATCACGCCGTACTCCCCAAAGGTCTCTCCCAGGATCAAGGTGGTGCCGGAGAGCACCATTTGCAGCATCAGATCGGTGTTTTTCGTGTATTCGCCCTCCACGTAAGGGAGATGGTGCTCCACGAAAAAGCGCACCGCAGCCTCACCTGCCGGAGACTGTGGCTCGCCCAGGTTTTTCAGCGAGAGGAAGTAGATCATCAGCTTGTTCATGGAGCCCCCGTCCACAAAGCCGTCCAGATAGTAAAGCGTGATCTCCTGCGAGCCCACGTAGAGCACCTTTTTGATCAGGTCAAAATTTTCACGGACGCGCAACGCCCCGTCCATACGGCGTACGTTTTCGCGGTAATCGTCACACAATATCAGCATTGGAGCCGTCCTTTCCAAAAAAGAATCAAGGTTATTTTTTGCGCTTCCGAGCAAAATATGTTTTTTTCAAACCGACAGTTTTTGGAAACAAAACTTGACAATCGCGCAAACATATGATACAATAATGCCGATATTTTTCAGAAAGGATCGGACGTTGCCATGAAGATTGCAGATACCGAAATTCGCCACGGTCTGTTTTTAGCCCCCTTGGCAGGGGTCAGCGACCGCCCGTTCCGCCATCTGGCAAGGCGCTATGGAGCCGAATACACCACCAGCGAAATGGTATCGGCAAAGGCGCTTTGCTACGAGCAAAACAGCAAGCGCCCCGTTACCGACGCGCGCGTCCGTACCGCGCCCTTGGCGGCAGTGATGCGCAACGAAGCTCCCATGGCCGTCCAGCTCTTCGGCGCCGAGCCCGCATTTATGGCGCGCGCCGCGCAGCTGCTTGAAAGCGGTGCCTACCGCGGCGCCTGCGGAGAGATCCCCCCGGCGGCGATCGACGTCAACATGGGCTGCCCCATGGCAAAGATTGTGGGCAACGGCGAGGGAGCGGCACTGATGAAGGACCCTGCCCTGGCCGCAGAGATCGTGCGCGCGATGAGCCGCGCCGTAAGGTTGCCTGTCACGGTCAAGATCCGCGCGGGTTGGGACGAGCAATCGATCAACGCCGTGGAGATGGCCAAGCGGCTCGAGGACGCGGGGGCCGGAATGATCTGCGTCCACGGCAGAACCCGTAAGCAAATGTACGCGCCCTCGGCCGATTGGGAGATCATCCGAAGGGTCAAGGAGGCGGTCTCGATCCCCGTGGTGGGAAACGGCGATATTTTTTGCGCCGCGGACGCCCTCCGTATGCAAAAAGAAACGGGATGCGACGGCGTGATGATTGCCCGAGGCGCGCAGGGAAATCCTTGGATCTTTGCCGAGATCCGAAGCGCGATGGAGGGTCTCCCCTACACGCCCCCTACCCTGCGCGAACGCCTGGAGGTGGCCCTGGAGCACGCCGCCATGATCGTTGCCGAAAAAGGCGAGCGCGTGGGCATTGCCGAATCGCGCAAGCACATGGCGTGGTACCTGCACGGTGTGCGCGGCGCGGCGGCGGCCAGAGGCGAGCTGATGAAATGCGAATCGCTCGGACAGATCCGCGCGATCTTTGCCGACCTGGAAGCGCAGAAGTAACCCCTTCGGGTCCTTCTGAAAATTGCGTGAGCCTTGAAAAAAACGATAAAATTTGAGAAAAATAAAAAAAGCCCTTGACAGAAGGGCAAAAATCGTGTATAATACCAAAAGATAATTTTGTTTTGGGAGTATTCCCCGCATATTATCTCTTGTTTACCGAGCGGAGGGGAGGGATATAAGATGGCAGAAATCAGAGTTAAGGAAGGCGAGTCTCTGGACAGCGCTCTTCGTCGCTTTAAGCGTGCAACCGCCCGTTCCGGCGTCCTCACCGAGCTTCGCAAGAGAGAACACTATGAGAAGCCGAGCGTGAAGCGCAAGAAGAAGTCTGAAGCAGCCAGAAAGCGCAAGTACAAGTAATTTGCGCAAAAAAATAGCGGTGATTGCCGTCCCTTGGGCGCAGTTGCCGCTATTCTTTTTCGAGAAGTTGACAAATCGCAAGGTTTGTGGTACAATATATCTGTTTTATGATGCCTCCTCTGTTTGCATCGATTCCAATCGATGCAAATCTACGATCCCGAAAGGGAGAAAGGACAGTTATGAAAAACATTTTGATTCTTTCCTGTACCGCGGGCGAAGGTCACAACGCCGCGGCAAAGGCTCTTTTGGAACGAATTGAAAAGGAAGGACACCGCGGCCGCATCGTTGATTTCTTCGGGCTTGCCAGTAAAAAGGTGAGCGATCAGCTCAACACCTCCTACATCCGCATGGCAAAGCACACACCGCATTTGTTCGGCTTCGTATATAACTTTGGCGTTTGGATCAGCAAGCATTTGCACGGTGGGCATTCCCCGGTATACTGGGTTTGCTCCAAGGTTGCGCCTCAGCTATTGGAGCTTTTGCAGGCCGAGCACTTTGACGCCATTCTTTCCACCCACGTTTTCCCGGTTCTGGCCGTGGCGTACCTGGAACGCCGGGGGCACCCCATGCCGCCCTCGATCGCCGTGGCCACCGACTATACCTGCTACCCCTTTTGGGAGGAGACCACCTGTAAATACTTTATCCTGGCGCACGATGAGATGGAGGAGCAATACCTCAAGCGCGGCCTGCCAAAGGAAAAGCTCCGTCCGTGCGGCATTCCGGTCAGCCTGCGCTTCCTGGATCTTCCCTCCAAGGAGGAGGCACGCGCCACGCTCCAACTGCATCCCAACCATAAGATCCACCTGATCATGGGAGGAAGCATGGGAGCGGGACATATGCAGTCCTTTACCAAGGAGCTTGAGCAAGCGATGGGAAAGGATGCCGAGCTGATTGTGATCTGCGGCAAAAACGATACCCTGCGCAATGCATTGGAAAAGCACTTTGAAGGGAATTCCCGCGCGCACATCCTCGGGTTTACCACCGAGATCCCCACGTACATGGCGGCGTGTGACGTTCTCTACACCAAGCCCGGAGGGCTCACCTCCACCGAGGCGCTCGTTTGCAAAACACCCACGGTGCACACCGCTCCCATCCCCGGATGCGAGACCTACAATTTCAATTTCTTCCGTGAAAAAGGACTTTCTCTGCCCGCCAAATCACAGCGCGAGCAGATCGAAAACGGGCTTCGCTTAGCCGGCGATACCCAGCTCCGCCGCGCCATGCGGGAGAGCCAGGACGCCTGCGCAAAGCCCAACGCCTCGCTCGACATCATCCGTCTGGCAGTGGAGGCCAATGACGAATCCGTGACCCGCTAAACAAAGCAGCGCCCGAAAACCGTTTGGTTTTCGGGCGCTTTTCGTGTTTCATGATTTGCAATCCCGCAGCACGCTGTCAGCGGCGGAAAGAATGCCGATCTTGCCGCTCTCGTAGGTAAGACCGCCTTGGAAATAGGCCGTGTAGGGTGGGCGGAGCGGGCCGTCGGCCGAAAGCTCGATCGAGCTGCCTTGGGTAAAGGCGCCCGCCGCCATGATCACGCGGTCGCTGTACCCCGGCATTGCCCAGGGTTCGGGAGTGACGTAAGCATCCACGGGAGAGCCCGCCTGAATGCCGCGGCAGAAGGCGCAAAGGCCTTCCTCACTGCCCGTGATCACGCTCTGAATGATATCGTGACGCTCCTCGTCCCAACGGGGCTCGACCTCGTATCCCAGCTTTTCAAAAATATACGCTGCAAGGTGCGCGGTTTTGAGAGCCTGCGCCGTGGTATGCGGCGCGTAAAACAGCCCCTTGTAGAGCGATTTGTTCTGCCCCATCGTTGCTCCCACCTCGGCGCCAATGCCCACCGACGTGAGCCGATAGCTTGCCAGCTCTACGGCGCGCTTGCTGCCCGCCAGATATCCACCGGTCTCGGCCATGCCGCCGCCCGGATTTTTGATCAGCGAGCCGATCACCAGATCCGCGCCCACCGCGCAGGGCTCCACCGTCTCCACAAATTCGCCGTAGCAGTTGTCCACCACCACGTAGACGTCGGGTCGGATGCCCTTGACAAAGGCCGCCAGCTCTCCGATCTCGGCCACGCTGAGCGTGCGGCGGTTGAGGTATCCTTTGGAGCGCTGCACAAACACCATCTTCACCCTTTCACCGAGGGCGCGCAGCTTGTCTTCGATCGCGGCAAAATCAAATTTGCCGTCGGGGGTGAGCTCGGTCTGCTCGTAGGAGACACCGAAATCACGGAGCGAGCCGTCGCCCGCGTTGCCCGAGAGTCCGATGACCTCCTCCAGGGTATCGTAAGGCTTGCCCGCCACCGAATACATCACGTCTCCCGGGCGCAAAATGCCAAACAGGCCGATGCAAAGCGCGTGCGTGCCGCTGACGATGCTATGGCGCACAATGGCGGCCTCGGCCCCCATCACGTCGGCCCAGATCTCGTCGAGCGTGTCTCGGCCGCGGTCATCGTAGCCGTAGCCGCTGGTGGATTGGAACATGCCGTCCGACACGCGATGCTCGCGGAAGGCGTCCATCACCTTTTGGGTATTCTCAAAGGATATGCGATCGATTCTCGCAAAATGCGGCGCCAGCGCAAGCTCGGCCTCTGCCGCAAGACGTTGAATGGTTTCGGAAACTGTCATAGGTCTTTCACTTTCTTTGTTCTTCGGTTCTCTATTCTTTGCATTGGATCCGTTTGATTTTACGGGGAGACACCCGCTCCCCGCCGCACTTACCACCGCGCGTTGTCGGGGCTGTAATCGTCGGGATTGAGGCTGGGGAATTCGGTCTCCTTGGCGGCGGTGCGGTTGGTAATCTCGTCATAAAATGCCGCGTTTGCCGCTTGCCTATAGGGAGTGAGAAAGATCACACCGATTCCGCAGGTGCAGAATGTCGCAAGCAAGATCCACCCCAAAAAGCTCAATTGCAGGCAGAAAAATCTCCATTTTTTGCCGCGCATCAGGGACGCCGAGTTGCGGAAGGCATCCAAAACCGAAAGCTCGGGATATTCCGCAAGAATCATAAAGCAAAACGCATAGCGGTATTTCAGCCAGGTCTGCAGCAGGGCCGTCAGAAGCGATACGGCGAAGATCACGAGAGAGATCAACGCCAGCGAGGCCCACGCCCAAGGCGTTGCGTCTCCGCGGAACAAACTCATGATCACGCCGCGGTTGCCCCAGAGCAGAAGTCCGCTCACGGCCGCCAGCGGCAACGCGCACGCGGCGAGGATCAGATCGTAAAGCAGGCGCGCGCCCACCGATTTCAGGTAACCCACCTTAAAATAGCGGAACAGGACGTCCAGCTTTTTTCCTTCTCCGTCAACAACGTGCAAATTGTATCTTTGATACCCAAGTGCCACCGGTGCTCCAACGAAGAGATACAGCAAAAGCGCAAACAGCATGGCTACGGCAAAGATGCTGATAAAAATGATCAGGAAGGGCATCACCTCTTCAAAGGCCGCAAAGCCCTTCTCCTCAAACTTGTGCAGGAACGAATCGAGCTGCACTTTGGTTTCCGAGAAATTGCCGGAGCCAAAATTGAAATTGACATTCACCGGGACTCCGGATGTAACACCGCCCAAAAACGATGCGATCAGCGCCGCGAGAACGGCATACCAATAGCAAGGCTTGAGCACCTCTCTTGCCTTGGCGCGGTAATAGGCCGCGTTTTTGACCACGGGGGTGCTTGCTCATAAGGTTGATAGGATTGATACGGATTCTGATCCATGTTTTTTCTCCTTCTTGTTTTTTATTCAGAACGACTGCACGATCTGCTTGAACGTGTCGCCGCGCTCTTCAAAATTTTTGAACGCGTCAAAGCTGGTACATGCGGGGGACAGGAGCACCGTGTCACCCGGTTTTGCTACGCTCCGCGCCAGCATCACGGCGCGCGTAAAATCGGGATCGGTGTAGATCGGCAGCTCGGCGCCGGTCTTTTCCCGATAGGCGTCCAGAGCTTGGCGAATGGCGGTTGCCGTCGCTCCCGTCAGCACCACGGCCTTGGCCCGCTTGCAAAGCGCTTCGGCCAGCGAATCAAACGGGATCTTCTTATCGCATCCGCCGCAGATCACGATCGGACGCTCCCGCAGAGCCGACAGTGCCGCCGCGGTGCGCGTGGGGCTGGAATCGATCGAGCTGTTGTAATAGAGCACGCCGTCCACCGTTCGCACCGGCTCGAGCCGATGCGGCACGCCGCGAAAGCGCTCCGCAACCGCGCGGATGCTCTCGGCCGACACCAGCCCGTCGGTGAGCGCGATGGCGGTCATATAATTTTCTACGTTGTGCATCCCGGGGAGCAGAATGAGGGAGGTATCCAGCATCTCGCGCTCGGTCTCCCCGTCCCACAGCAGGATCTTCCCCTTTCGCAGATACACCGCGCGGTCACCGTCCCGCAGCAGCGAGCCAAACGCCTGATAGGTGTCCTTCTTTGAGGAGAAATAGGTCACCGGTCTCCCGCTCGCCTGCGCCAATTCGCGCGTAATGGCATTCTCGGCGTTTGCCACGAGAGCGGTATTGGGAGCATGGAGGTAGATATTGGCTTTTGCTTTGATGTACTCCTCCATGTCGGTGTGCCAGTTGAGGTGGTTGGGCGTGACGTTTGTGATCGCGGCGCGCACGGGTGAGCGCTTCAAGGCTTGCAGCTGAAAGCTGGAAAGCTCGATCACGGCGTAGTCCTCTTCGGTCATTTCCTCCACCGCCGGCAGGAGCGGATGCCCAAGATTGCCGCCCACGTAGACGCGTTTGCGCGCGGTCTTTTTACACTCCTCGGTCAGAAAAAGCCCCGTGAGCGTGGTGGTGGTGGTTTTTCCATCGCTGCCCGTAATTCCCAGCACTGTTGCGGGTGTGAGGTCCAAAAACAGCTCCATCTCGGAGGTAAGGATCGCGCCCTTTTGCATAGCCTCGCAAAATTGCGGCAGATCGGGGCGCAGTCCCGGAGAGCGAAAGATCACGGACTCGTCAAGCGCCTCCAGATAGCCCTCGCCCAGGCATAAACGCACGCCCTTTTGCTCCAAAGCGATTGCCGTTGCGCCCAACGCGTCACGCGTTTTTTTGTCACGTCCCGTCACGCGCGCTCCGTGCGCCAGCAAAAAGTCGATCAGCGGCAGATTGGAAATGCCAAGCCCCACCACCGCAACGCGCTTACCGCGCAGGGATTCCACAAATCCCGAATCCTGCAATGCCTTCGCCCCCTTCTTTTTGGTTCCTTATATATTATATTATTTTTTCGCCTTACTTGCAATAGAAAAGCCCGAAAAAAAAGCGCTTTTTTTGAAAAAAATAGAGGATTCCCCCTTTTCAAACCGACAAAATTCTGTTATAATAGAAGCAGTATGGAAAAAAGGAATGAAAATGCTATGTCAGTAGAAGCAGTACGAACTTTTCTTGCCCCCATGGGGCTTTCCGAGCGTGTGATGGAGTTTTCCGTTTCCAGCGCAACGGTGGAGCTTGCCGCCGCGGCGCTTGGCACCGCCCCTGCGCATATCGCAAAATCGCTCACCTTTTACGCCAAGGACGGCGGTTGTTTGATGCTGGTCACCGCGGGAGACCAAAAGATCGACAACGCCAAATTCAAGGCGCAGTTTGGCTGCAAGGCCAAAATGATGAGCGCCGAGGATGCCCTCGCCTCCACGGGGCACGCCGTGGGCGGCGTTTGTCCCTTTGCCCTTCCCAACGGCGTTGCGGTCTATCTGGACGTGTCGCTCCAACGCTTTGAAACGGTCTACCCCGCCGCGGGCAACGCCAGCAGCGCCGCACGGCTGAGCTGCGACGAGCTTTTCTCCGCCTCCCACGCGATCGCATGGATCGACGTTTGCAAATCGCGCGAAGCGTAACGAAAGAAAGGATCTACCGAATGGCTACGAAAAAAACCGAAAAACAACAGTATAACGACCAAAGCATCAAAGCACTCAAAGGCGCCGACCGCGTGCGCAAGCGCCCCGCCGTCATCTTCGGCTCGGACGGACTTGAGGGCTGCGAGCACTCCTTCTTTGAGATCCTTTCCAACTCGGTGGACGAGGCGCGCGAGGGCCACGGAAACGAGATCCGCATCAAGGTCTATCGCGACAGGAGCATTGAGGTGGATGACCACGGACGCGGCGTGCCGCTTGGCTGGAACGAGGCCGAGGGACGCTGGAACTGGGATCTGATCTACTGCGAGCTTTATGCAGGAGGCAAATACGACAACAACGCCGACGGCTCGGCCTATGAGTATTCGCTGGGACTCAACGGACTTGGCGCCTGCGCCACGCAGTGCAGCTCGGAGTTTATGGTGGTAAGATCCTACGACGGCACCACCGAGCGAAAGATCCAATTCAAAAAGGGAGAGGTTGACGGCGAGCTGGAAGAGCGCCCGCTTTCTCCCAAGGAAAAGCGCACGGGCACCGTGGTGCATTGGCGCCCCGACCTCGACGTCTTTACCGACATCAACATCCCCATCGAATTCTTTGAGGATACGCTGCGCCGCCAATCGGTGGTCAACGCGGGCATCTCCTTTATTCTGCTCGTGGAGCAGGAGGACAAGAGCTTTTCCGAGCAGAAATTTCTCTATGAGAACGGCATTTCCGACTACATCGGAGAGGTAGTGGGAGAAACGGCTTTGACCGCGCCCGTGAGCTGGCATCTGGAAACCCAGGGCCGCGACCGCGAGGATAAGCCCGAATACAAATTGAAGGCCGATATTTCCTTCTGCGTGGCCAACACGGTCAACATGCTCGAATACTACCACAACTCCAGTTATCTCGAGCACGGCGGCTCCCCCGACCGCGCGGTGCGTCTGGCCTTTACCTACGCGCTGGACAAATACCTCAAAGCCAACAACCGCTACGCCAAAAACGAGAGTAAGATCACCTTCAACGACGTTGCAGACTGTCTCGTGCTGGTCATCAACAGCTTTTCCACGATGACCTCCTACGAAAACCAGACCAAAAAGGCGATCACGAACACCTTTATCTGCGACGCGCTCAACGACTTTATGCGTCAGCAGCTGGAGATCTATTTCATCGAAAACCCCAAAGCCGCCGAGCTCTTTGGAAACCAGGTGCTGATCAACAAGCACAGCCGCGAGTCTGCCGAAAAAGCGCGGATCGACGTCAAAAAGAAGCTGGCAGGCTCGATCGACGCCGCAAACCGTGTGGAAAAATTCGTCAACTGCCGCTCGAAAGACCCCAACGTTGCCGAGCTGTATATCGTGGAGGGTGACTCGGCGCTCACCTCCTGTAAGCTGGGGCGTGCCGCCGAATACCAGGCCATCATCCCCGTGCGCGGAAAAACGCTGAACTGTATGAAGAGCGACTATGACAAGATCTTCAAAAGCGAGATCATCACCGACCTTTTAAAAGTGATCGGCTGCGGCGTGGAGCTCAAAGGTAAGAAGAAAAACGATATGGCAACCTTTGACCTGAACAATCTGCGCTGGTCCAAGATCATCATCTGTACCGATGCCGACGAGGACGGCTTCCAGATCCGCACGCTGCTCCTCACGCTCTTCTACCGTCTGCTCCCCACGCTGCTGGAGGAGCACAAGGTATTTATCGCCGAATCCCCCCTGTTTGAGATCACCGCCAAGGATCAGACCTATTTTGCCTACGACGAATTTGAAAAGGCCGAGATCCTCAAAAAGCTGGGCAAGCAGAAATACACCCTGCAACGCTCCAAGGGTCTTGGCGAAAACGAGCCCGAAATGATGTGGCAGACCACCATGAACCCCGAAACCCGTCGCCTCATCTCGGTCTCTCCCGCCGACGCCGCCGCTACCGAAATGATCTTTGATACGCTCCTGGGCGACAACCTCCCCGCGCGTAAAAAATTCATCACCGAAAACGGCGACCGCTATATGAAGGATATTGATATATAACGGGGTTTTTGTGGGGGAACTTCTTGGAAGAAGTTCCCCCACGCCCCTTCAAGAACTTTCCACACATTTTTATTGCGAAATTGGTTACTTTCGTGCGCATTTCGCTTCGCTTCTCAATTTGAGCATCGCTCAAATTGCCGTAGCGGCAAACGATGTTCGCTCTAAACGGTATAGCCGCGATGCTCCCGCTACCATTTTGGGTCCGCTTCCCAAAATGGTCCACAAGATAGTTTTCACATGGAAATTTTATGTTTTTACGTGAACAGTGCTTTTGGGAGAAAAGTTTCCCCACACCCTTTCAAAAGCTTTCAAAAAAGGTTCTGTTGCGCAACCATCCGCGTTTTTTTAAGGTTCCCTATGTTTTTTTGATAAAACGCTTGACATTGACGCAACGTCAAGTGCTATAATGACAAGGGGAGGAGGGTTGCCCATGGATTTCAAGCTTTTTGACATCAACGAAGTTTGCCGTATGCTTGGCACAACGTCTCGCACGCTACGGTTTTATGAGGAAAAAGGAATTATTACAAGCACCCCCGTACCCTTTCAAACGCGCAGACAGTACACACCGGAGCAAATTGAGCATATCAAAAAAGTGCTGGTGTTGCGTTCTTTGGGGTTGCCGGTTCGTAAAATTCAAGAGTTGCAACGAAAAAACGTGGATCTTTCCGCATTGATTACCGAGCACAAAGCAGAATTGCTTGCCTCTATGGTTTCCAAAACCAAAGAGCTGCATTTGCTGGACGAGGCACTCTCTACGCTGGATCGCGGTGGGGACATCTTTCTTCCGGAGGAACCTTCCCAAAAAGCGTACGGCTATGATCGGATAGAAATTGCCAAGACTTTTACCGATCTGTTTTTGGCGGAAAATTATGAGAAATGCTTTCCCTATTTTACCGAGATGTTGCAAAAATATATGCCGCTCGCAGTCTTCGAGCAAGCCGCTATTGATACTCTAAAACCTCTTGGAGGTTTTGTCCGTAAAAGCAAGATAGAACAAGATCCCCAATCAAAGAACGTCATATACAGCTATTTGGAGTATGAAAAACTCGGCATGTATCTCAAAATGGTATTCCACAAAGATCGGATCCATGGAATATGGCTGAATTATTATCCGCTTCCACAGAAAGGAGGAACCAGATGAAAAAAAGCTATCGGATCGCTCTGCTGTTCATGATGCCCCTATTGACCTCCTGTGAGGTTCATTTCGGAGCAAAAAGTTACGATGTTCCTTGGTGGGCGGTTACAATTCCCACGGTTCTGTTCTGTACGATCGTCTTCCTTTTTGTGGGAAAAGGGATTGCATCGAAGCTTTATCGGTGCCCCAACTGCAAATACTCCTTTCATCCAAGCCGTTGGGCGATCTTTTCGGTTCATATAAACAGCAACCGTGTCCTTCGGTGTCCTCACTGCAATCGAAAGGGCTTTTGTTCGATCGCCCGCGACGGGGAGGAATCAAAATGAAACTTTTTCTTTATTACCTCCTTGCAATCGGCGGCAATCTCGTTTCGGCGTTCGTATTTCGTGAGCAACTCCATCTTTCCACCCTCTCAATCCTGCCTGTATTATTGACTGCGCTGATGCTGTTTCAAGCATTCTATTTTCAAAACGGGCAAGACGAAAAGGGATTTGGCGGAGCGCTGGGCTCCAATTATTCCCACGAAGAAGAACATAGGCTATCCCAATATATTGCAAATTTCCTTTGGATCTGCGCTCCACTCCAGCTCCCCTTCGTGCTCTTTTTCGGAAACGGGATCAAAGCGCTTTCCATCTTGATTTATCTCATCGGCTTGGGTGGCGGAGCGCTTGTTTATCGCCTCAAATACAAGGATCAGCTCCGTGACCGCATCACCGCCGAGCAAAAAGAATTGGAAGACCAAAAAAAGAACGAATCGCTTGGAAAGTGGAAATAACAGAAATCACAGGAGCGACCAACCGCAAACAGTTGGTCGCTCCTGTGATTTGTGTTAAAGGATTTCCACGTCGCCATCGTGCATCAGGCGCGCAGAGATGGGTTGTGCGGCAACAAAGGCCTCGGCGGCGGCCATGTCTTTCATCATATTTCTGTGATGGTGTGTCAAAAGCATTCTTCCAACGCCCTGTTGGGCGGCATACTCGCACACATCGGAAAGCTTGTGATGCCCGGTTTCCATAATCAAGCAGTCGCAACCGCCCGCGATGCAGGCATCCAGCTCCGCAGGGGAGCCCACGTCGCCCGAAAAGACAAGCACCTTTCCGTCCACCTCGATGCGGTAGGAATAAGAATGCCAGCCGTTTTCGCCGGTCTCCTTCAGATGCGTGTTGTGGAAGGCCGTCACACGGAGATTTTCATCCTCGAATACAAGGCCGTCCTTGACCTCATGCGCCGCGATGGCCACACGCGTATTCGCCTCCACCGAGGGATAAAAGGCGATGCGTTGGATGGCATGAAACGGATCCAAATCGGGAACGTACACGTCGTAGGAGTTGTTGTTGATATGCGGAATTTTATGCATACGAGTGATCTTATTGACCGTGAACAGCAGGTTTGCCAGCCCACCGGTGTGGTCGATGTGCATATGCGACAAAAAGATCGCACGCACACGTGTCAGATCCATTCCCGAGGTGTGGGCTCGGTGTGCACAGTTTTCGCCCGCATCAAACCAATACAGCGTTCCGTCCACGTCCATTACAAAAGAGCTGTGGTGTCGGTTCGGCATCGGCTCGGTGCCCGAGCCGGTTCCAAGAAAAATAAGCTTGATCATATTTCCTCCTGTTTCATTCGACAACCCCCGCAAAGAGTTCTTATTTTTTCAGTGTCGCCTTCGCCACGCGCACACAGGTAGACATTCCGTAAGGATAGCCCGTGGCATCAATGGCAAGCACGCCGTCCTGCTGTACAAACGAAAGCACTTCCCCGTTGTCCATCCAAGCAACCGATGCAATCGGCTCGCTCACGCCGCGGAATACCGAATCCCCTTCGATCTCGCCATTTACCGTGACGTTGGCGTTTCCGCTTCTGCCGAGGTCATGGATAAAGGCGTAGATCGCATCCTCGCTCTTGAGCAAAAAGTTCTTTTTGTGCGAGCAGGTGGCGGGGTGCGGTTTCCCCCGGTAGATCGCCTCGCCGTACAGCCCCATCCACTTGCCGAGGATGCGCATCAGCTCGCGTTGCATCGGCTCGATCCCGCCCTGTGCGGTGGGACCGATGTTGATCAGATAGTTGGCTCCCACGCGTCGGCAGGCACAGAGATGCTCGATGATCGAGCGCGGCGACTGATAGTTGAAATCGTTTTTGCCGATGCCCCAATGGTCGTTGAGTGTGTGGCACATTTCTGCCGCCACGTATTTCTCCATACCCTCGCGATCCATCGGTGTGGGTCTGCCCTGCTCAAAGGTGACCGAATCGATCTCGGGATGCCCCACCTTTCCGCGCGCGCCAAGTCCCGTATTGTTGACGATGATGGCGTCGGGCTGGTACTTGCGGATGGTGGCGTAGAGTTCACCCACCTTCCAATCGGCATCCTTGCGGCTCCAGTTTCCGTCAAACCAAAGGCCGCCGATCTTGCCGTAATTGGTGCAAAGCACCTCCACGCTTTTGCGCAGATACTCGAGGTAGGCGTCAAAATTCTCATTAAAATCGGGATGCAACCAATCCAGCGTGGTGTGATAGAAAAAAGGCACAATGCCATGCTTGTTGCAGGCATCGACAAATTCGCGGATGAGATCCCGTCCCGCTGCACTGTGCGGGGCATCAAAATCGCTGAGCCCACACGTGTCATAGAGAGAGAAGCCCTCGTGGTGACGGGTGGTGAGCGTAATATACTTGCACCCTGCCTCCTTGGCGGTCAGCACCAATGCCTCGGCATCGAAATCCTCTGCCGTGAAGGTATCCTTCAGCGTTTTGTATTCGTCCTTGTCGCGCTTGTGGATGTGATAGGTCCACTCGCCCACGCCAAGCTGGGAATAAAGTCCCCAATGTACGAACATCCCGAGTCCCATCCTTTCAAATGCGGCAACGCGCTTCAAGGGTGTTGGAATTGCCATGGCAGTAGTCCTCCTATTTCAAAATTCAACAAAACGCGATGAGAAAAAACACCGCCGCCAAGAAAAAACTGAACAATGCGTGCAGGTCAAAATGGCAGGAATCCTTTTCGCAGGCGATCCAAGGGAATTTTTTCAAATACCGAATCGACAACAGCTTTGGCATCTCGCCCTTTGGAATGTACTCGATGTGCCGTTTTTTGTAGGTCTTGTTGTTCACCACGTATTCGTACGTTCCGGTGGTTTGGTGCTTGATATGATAAACCTTCGCTGCGCTATGAGAACCTCCGGGCGAAAATAACACCTGATCCTTTTTGTATTTTTTCTGCTTCAGAAAACCGGAAACACCGCCCACCAGATTCTTACGGCGCGAAAAGATCCAATGCAGAACCCAACAAATCACCGAATAAACCAAGCAAACAGCACCGATCACGGCAAGAATAATTTTTAAGCAGGTACGCGGATCCATCACTCACACCTTTGATACGCGATGCGCGGGTCTCCGTTTTCGAGATAGATCGTGCCGCAGGCCACAAATCCGTTTTTGGCAAGCGAGCGTTGCATGGGAATATTGTCGCGGTGGGTGTCGATCTTGAGGTTTTTGCAGAGCGCGAAGCAATGGGCAAAGCAAAACGACGCCACGCCCTTTCGGTGCCGCGCCACCGCAATGCGATGGATCACTCCGTAGGGCTTGTCATTGAGCCATGCGCCGTCATAAATTCTTTGATAGGTGGGGTCCTCTCCCTCAAAATAGCAGAACACTCCCAAGAGCTCTCCGTCCTCCACGCAAACGTGACAGTGCCCCGTTTCAATGTCGGTTCGGATCAGCTCCTTTGAGGGATAGCCGTTTCCCCATTGCTCGGCGTTGCCGTTTTCTCGCATGTAGGCTCTTGCGCCGTCATAGATCGCCATGAGCGCATCCAATTCGTCCAATTTCGCTTTCCGGATCTCCATTCAGTCCTCCCTTGCTCCGTTTTGGAGCATCCGCGCTTCCTGGTGAATGTAATAGCGGATCTTGCAGGCGCGCACCAAAAGGATCGCCACCCCTGCAAGCGCGATCAGATACAGGATCGCAATCCCGCTGACGCCGGGATTGGCGGTATTGGCCAGCACGTCCACCTCGCCGTTGACCGTTACCTCCACGCGGGTAATACGATCGTAGGAATGGATCCCCGTCCAGGTTTCCGTCACCTCTTGGGAGGTACGGGGCGGCAGGGCAAAGCCCTCCATCTCGATCCGCTTCGTGAGCTTTCCGTTGCTCACCGTTACGGCAATCGCGTCTACCTCAACCGTCTCGTTGCTCTCGTTTACAAATTCGCCGTTCAATTCCAAGGCATAGGCGCCCTGTCCTACGTCGATCAGGGCCGAGGACACGCGAAACGGCGTTTTGATCTGCAGCTCCGACAGCGCAGTTGGCTGCAGCTCCAGAACCGTCAACACCGCCAGTGCCAGCGCCAGCAGAGAAAACAGCACGATCTTTACAGTTTGCAGGATGGCATCCTTTTTGCAGTTGGTTCTTTTTTCATTCCCTTGCATATTCATTTGGTTTCTTCCTTTCCGTCCACCGGTTCTCCGGCTGATATGACCTTGCGGATCTGCAGGCCCGTTTCCTCCACCAGCAGCAGATCCGCCCGTTTTCCTACGTCAATGCTTCCAACGCGGTCAAAAATGCCCACTGTGCGGGCAGGGGTCTCGGTGGCGCACACGATGGCCTCCTCCAAGGGGATCCCGGCAAAGCGCATCAGATTTTTCACACCGTCCCAAAGATCGAGCGTGCTCCCCGCCAGCGCTCCGTAGGCCGTCCGCGCGCGTCCGTCCTTCAGCGTTACTTCCTGTCCCGCGATCGAATAGACCCCGTCGGGGCAGCCCGTCCCCTCCATGGAATCGGTGATCAGCACCGTGCGGTCCTTGCCGAGACAGCGGTAGGCAAGCCTTACCATGGCGGGACAAATGTGCAGTCCGTCTACGATCAGCTCGGCATATCCCATCCCCTCCAGCGCTACGCTCACGGCGCCGCCCTCGCGGTGGTGCAGCGGCGGCATGGCGTTGAACAGGTGGGTAAATGCGGTCACGCCGCGCTCTATGGCAACCTTGGCCTGCTCGGCGGTGGCTGCGGTGTGCCCCAGGCTCATCGTGGCCCCGTGCCGCTTTGCGCAAGCCGCAAACGAGCCATCTTGATCCAATTCAAACGCCGCGCTGAGGTGGCAAGGGATCGATACCCGCGAGAGAATCTCCTCCAGCTCCTGCGCATGCAAGGGAGCAAGCAGCTCGGCGGAATGGGCTCCGCGCTTGGCGGGGTTGAGATAGCGTCCCTCCAGGTGAACGCCATCAAACCCGCATTCCTCAATGGCTCCGATCGCGCGGATCCAGTCCTCGGCCGTGGCAGAGGCCAACGTGGGAAAGAGAGACGTTACCCCATGGCGCGCGTAGTCGGCCTTCATACGCCGCATTTCATCCGCCGTTGCCGTGGAAAAATCGTAGCCGCCGCGCCCGTGGGTATGAATATCGATCAGTCCCGGCAGCACCAAAAAGCCGTCCGCCCGGAGCTCCCGATCCACTGCGATTCCGTCGCATTCAGCGCCAAGCGCGATCACGGTTCCGTTTTCCCAGATGACGGAACAGGCATTCTCAAATACGCCCGCATGAAATACGCGGCCGCCGCAAAGCTTGGTTTTCACGTATCTCCCTCCTTACCCGTTTGGAATTCCTATTCATTATAACACAGTTTTCTGAATTGTGCAAGAGGTACTTTCCATTACGTCCGATCAACCGATAAACCGTTGGCAGAGCGGTCTCTCTCCCGTATATGCGCCCGCGATCCATTGCTTTCCCGTAAAGCCCTCCAGCAAAGCAACCGTTTGCGGATTGAAGAGCTTATGGCGGCAGGAGGGGGTGCAGGAATAGCGCGAGTTCTCGTCCAAAAGCGTGCGGGAAAGGTCTTCTTCGCAGCAAAACAGCAGCTGCTCCGCACCCACCAAAAATCCCTGCGTTCTGCAAGCTTGTTCCATAACAGTCTCCCTTCTCTTCCGTTCTTCCCGATCCGGTCCACATGCACTCAGGTCCTGCCGGCGGCATCTGCAAAGTAACGGTCATAAAGCCAAAGCACCGTATAGCGGTCCTTCAGATCCTTTCCGTAGCGTACGGCGTCCGCGATCTTAGCATCTCCGTACGTTGCGTAAAATTCGGTGATGTCCAGACCCACGGCGGCAAGCATCGCTTCAAATTCTTTTGCCGTGGGGGCATCGGCAATCACCGCGCAGATCTCTTCCCACTTGGATTCGATGCAAGCGAGGTCGTCCTGTTCGTACCATCCGAGCTTGCTTTGCAGCGCGATCACGCCGTTGGCGCAAGAGGTGTACACGCGGCGGATCTCCCGCTCCCACGCGGCGCGGTCAAAGGGACGCCGTTGCGGATAGGAGGCAAGGATCCGCTCCCGCAGCTTTGCCGTTTCCACCGAGGCGTACGCCACGTCGGTGCCGTGCGCAAAATAGGGCGTTTGATCCAGAATGCCCGTGATCTCAAAAAAGTGCGCCAGATGATGCTCACTTCCCGATGCGGGGCGCGAGCAATCCACATAGCTCATCGCAATACCAACCGCCACCAGGGCCTCCATCAAGGCCTCCACCGCTGCCTCCTCGCGGCGACACACGCCCTGCGCCAGCTCCTTGACGTGCAGAGCCGTGGAATAGGTCAGACCGTAAACAAACGGACAAAAATACTCGCCGTTGATCAAGGCACTCAGCTTCCAATCGTTGAGGCAGGAAAACTTTCCGATGATATCGCCGTAGCCCGCGCGGAGCATCTCCATGGGCGCCGCCTTCAAAACCGCGGTGTCGGCCACGATTGCCTGGGGCGGGCGGGCGTTGCGCGTGACCTTCATCCCGCCCAGCACCAGCGCCGCGCCTACCGAAGCGTAGCCGTCCATCGAGGGCGCGGTGGCAACGATAAAATACCGAAGCCCGTGCTTGTAACTCACGTATTTGCAAAGATCGTTGATCACGCCCGAGCCAACGCCCACGAGCAGATCGGTGGCATCGGTCAGGCAAGCCTCGATCTCTTCGATTTTCTCTTCGTTCGGGATCACCGTGTCCCCGTTTGAGAGCAGGATCCGATTGGTCTCCACCCGATCCGCGATCTGTTGATACACGGCTTCTCCGCAGGCGCGGTAGGTGTTTGCATCCGAGAGCAACAGAATATGACGGTAGGGCTCGCACAGCTCCCCAAGGCTTGCAAGCGCTCCCGATCCGATCCGAACGGAATCGATCGGGCAGCGGTGCGCACGCCCGCAGGCACAGGCATCCCTTCCGCGTAACAGCTCCTGAAAATCCATCGTATACGCTCCTTTCTTTCTTACGCGATCGGCAGCCAGGCCGCGATCACGCTTTCCCAATCCCTTCCGGCCGAGGCATAGTCCACCAGGCGGAACGCCTCGCCATCGGGGGAGACGAACGCGCAGCTGAGTATACACGGAACGCCCGGTGTAATCTCCTGTTTCTCGCACACGCGATATTCGATCTCCCCGTTCGCTTCGTCAAAAGCATGCGCCGAGGCGGCGTCCTTGCCCGTCCGCGCGTCGGCGGCAAGCACCAGAGGGCCGCGCGAAAGCGACACGTAACGATCGTCGGCGGGATCGTGATACACCTCCACGGGCGGCTTCGGCTCGGTCGTGATGAACATGTTATAAAGCTCGTCGCGCTCCCAGGAGATCGGTTTGGTCACACGAATGCGCATATCAAAGGAGAGTCGGATCTCCTCCTCGCCCGTCCATTTCCCCGCAAACACGGCGTACCCATCCTCCACGGTGTAGGGCCTGGAGGAGACGATCTCCGTGCGCACCGACCAGGCGGGAAGGCGCAAGCGCAATGCGTAAGAGCACTCCCGCTCGGTGCAGACCCGAACCGTCACGGCACCGTCCGCGGGATATGCGGTCTCCATACGCAACGTCACCTCGGTGTCGCCCAAGCGGAGCGTTGAGGTTCCTTTTTCATAAAACTGGACGGCGATCCCATCCGCCGCCTGCAATACGGCGTGCGAAAGAAAGACCCCCACGCCCACCGCGCCGATGCAAGCGCAGCAGCCGTAATAGCTGCCATCGGAAAGGAGCTGTAACCCCCCCACCTTCCGTCCGCGCTTTCCGGGAATCAACGGACTGTAGCTGTCAAACGGCAGATAGGTGGGCTTCAGATTTGCATCCCCCTCCGCAATTTTTTTGCGCGCATACTCGCACTCGCAATGCTCGGTGTTCAAGGCACCCAGATAAGCGTTGTAGAAGGATTGCTCCATACAGTCGGCAAACACGCGCTCGCCCGTGAGGCAGAGCAGCCGCGCGCAATACTTCATCCAGGTCACGGTCACACAGGTCTCCTGCATGATCCCCTCGTAATAGGCCGTCTGGCGGTTTTTGGAGTGATCAAACAGCTCGTGCGTGCATCCGCAGGAGCCGATCACCGTCACGTCGGAATCCAGGATCGCTTTTCCGAAATTCACAGCGGCGATCCGATATTTCTCAATGCCCGTATGCAAGTAAAATTCCAACAGGCCCTCAAAGCAGGAGATCATTTCATAGGCCTTTGCCACGCCGTACTGATACGGATAGAGCTTGTTCTCATACGCCAACTCGAAAATATGGTAGGTACCCGTTCCGCCCGTGCCAACGATATAGGAGGCAAACTCAAAATAGCGTTGCTCGCCCGTCAGCTCGTACAGGCGCACGGTTGGCTCCAGGATCGACACCGAGTTGAGTCCCAGCCAGAAGTTCGTGGCCTTGGTGATGGGAAGCTTGCCTTCGCCTTCCCCAATATGCGCCAGAATATAATCGGCCACGCGGCACAAAAAGGCAACGATCTCGCTCTGCAAATCCCCGTCGCGGCAGATCTCCAGGTAGTACTCCATGCCAAGCATCACGTATTTGCGGCTCCAGAGGTCCCAAGCGCGAAACTCGGTCTCGCGCGAGAAGGAGGACACCCGTCCGTCGGGCTCGATCACGGTGAGCATATCCCGCACCGAATCGGTGAGCACGCGATACAACCGCTCGCTGCGGGTGTATTCGTATACCGTCACCGCGCCGCGCATCATCTTGCCCCAGTATTCACCGCGCCAGCCGTTGTTGGTTCCGTCGGTCTGCTCGCGGAATTGGTTCACAAATTTTGCCCACAGGATCGGATCGGTCAGCGCCTCGCGCTCAAGGAAATGCGCCGCATCCGAGGCACATCCCCGATAGCTCTGCACCGCATTGACACGCGCCAGCCGCGGTTCTATCTTTTTGCATCCCTTCTTTTTCATCACAAGTCACTCCTTTGTTTTAGCGGAAAAGCTTTTCAAGGAAAGTATATCACGGATCCTCACAGATTGCCGTCCTCTTTTTTGATATCTTTGTCGTCTTTTTTTACGGTTTGCTGGATCCTGCGGTAATCCGAGGGCTTGCCGCCCACGTATTTGGAAAAGGCGCGGTAAAAATTACTGCGATCCGAAAATCCCGCGCGCAATCCCACCTCATCCACCGAAAGGTCGCTTTCCCGCAGCAAACGGACCGCGCAGTCCAGGCGCTTACGGGTTACGTATTCCAGTGGAGACATCTGAAATTTTTCCTTAAAGAGTCGGCTGAAATAGGAGGGATTGTAAAAGCATTTCTGCGCCAGGGACGAGAGGGTCAGCTCGCCGTCCAGATTGGAATCGATGTAGGCCGAAAGCTTTTGCCACACCTCTCCCAGCTCCTCCTTGCATATTCCAAGCTCCATGCGGCGAAGCATTTTGGTGATCAGAATATTCAGATAGTTCTCCATCACCGTGTTCCAGGCGGTCTGCTTTTCGGCGTACTCCCGCAGCATTGCGTCGAGGATGTCCTCAATTTCCTTGCGCTCCGCGCCGAAGAAAGAGAGCTTTCCGCCGTTGGAATCGCTGCGCATTTCGTTGAATGCCGTAAGCGTGAGAAGAGAAAAGGCGTTCTCGGGCGTGATGAGCGAGCTTCCCACCGTTTCGGGAGAAAAGCAGATGTTGACGTAGGTATATTTCCCCTGAGGGAAGAAGGAGTGCGTACAATCGTAATTGAGAAAGAGCACGTCTCCCCGTGTCACGGAATACTTCTGCCCATCCACCCATTCCTCGGCATTTCCCTCTTTGACGTAGACGAGCTCGATAAAATCGTGGGTGTGCGGAGCCTCGGACCGATCGGTCCGCGTCTCCCAAAAAATATGAAGGCTTTTCCCGCGTTCAATAAAGTCCTGTTTTTTATAGGTTTTCATACTGTCCCTTTCCGCAGATCCTGTTCTATGCTTATTATAGCATGCCCACGGCAAAAAAGCAAGACGGATCGCAGGAGCATTGCTTGGTTTTTTGCATTGTTTTCCGAGGGGAAAATATTCGTTGGTTTTTTTTGAAAAAAGACTTGATTTTTAGAAATGAGTATGCTATAATATGAATGTTCGCCGGTGTGATGGAATTGGCAGACGTGCTGGACTCAAAATCCAGTGGTAGCGATACCGTGTCGGTTCGACCCCGACCACCGGCACCAAAAAAGAGCAGCAACCCTACTGGGTTGCTGCTCTTTTTTGGTGCCGGTGGTCGGGTGAGATCGGATACCGCTATTTTTCAAGGAAAAATAGCTCCATGCGCCATGCCTCCAAAAAAACGGGAGGATCCGTATCAAAAACGGCGCATGTGTGTCGAGTTCGACCCCAAGCCGAACAAAGTTCGCGCAAAGCGTGAATAAAATACGCGTAGCGTATTCTTGGGTGAGGACGCCGTGCCATCGCAGGGCGTTCTCACGCCTTCCGCATCGCGGAAGGCTTCCGACCCCGACCACATGGGTTGCTGCTCTTTTTTTGGTACCGGTGTTCGGGTGAAATTATACGATGCAAACTCCATGCTCCCGCTTTTCACCGGCTTGGTATCAAAGCATGCGCCGCCTCAGATACATGAGGCGGCGCATTGTTTTTCTTCGGTCTCCTTGTAAAATTCAATCCTTCAATCCAAAATAATGAACCGAATTCCAATAGCAAACGTCACGTACAACCGCTCCAACCACGTCCATATCAGCCGTCATCTCGCCCTTCTCGATCATTTCACCGAGATAGTTGCACAAAATCCGACGGAAATAGTGATGACGGGGATAGGAAAGCAGCGAACGGCTATCCGTCAGCATTCCCACAAACACGGCAATGTGTCCCGTTGCGGTGAGATCGCGCAAATGCTTCTCCATACCCACCTTGTTATCCAGGAACCACCATGCGGGGCCGTATTGCATCTTTCCGCGCGCGCTTCCGTCCTGGAAGCACCCGATCAAGCCCATCATCTCGCTGTTCAGCTTGGGATTGAGGTTGAACAGGTTGGTCTTGGGCAGGCTGTCCTCGCTGTTGAGGCGGTCGAGCAGGCGCGAAAGAAGCGTGGTGCTGTTGGCATCGGAAATGGTATCAAAGCCCGTGTCGGGTCCCAGCTTTTCCATCATCTTGGCGTTGTTGTTGCGCATCGCCCCCAGATGCAGCTCGGTGCAAATGTCATATTTTGCGTAAAGCTTCATCAAAAAGTAGGTGAAATATCCCTTAAAGGTCTCGGCCTCGGCCACCGTCAGCGGCTCCTTGGCAAGTGCCTTTGCAAACACGCGGTCGGCATCCTGCTTGTCGGCAATTGGCAACACCCTTTCCACGGCAATGTCGCTGGCGCGGGTGCCTACGGCAATAAATGCCTGCAGCCGCTTCTCAATTGCCAATTCCAGATCCGACAGAGAGGCGATCGGATGGGCCTGTTTTTCCACCCGTGCGATAAAATCGGTGTAGTTGGCACCGTCGATGTTCATGATACGGTCGGCGCGGAAGGCAGGAGCCACGTCAAAGGCGTAGCCCTTCTTCGCAATCTCGCGGAAGGTATCCAACTCGTCAAAGATCTCGTTGGTCGTGTACAGATGCTTGACGTTGGAGCGCTCGATGAGTGACTGGGGAGTGACACGGTTCTCACGGATATACGCGTTGCACTGCTCCCAGATCGCCTCAGCGTTTTTCTCGTTGATCTCAAGCTCGCATCCAAAGAACTCCTGCAGCTCCACCTGCGACCAATGGTACAGCGGATTTCCAAACGCGGTTCCAAGCACGCGGCAGTAGGTCAAAAACTTTTCCTTATTGGAGCGGTTCCCGGTGATATACTCCTCGTCCGCGCCGTAGTTGCGCATCAGTCTCCACTTGTAGTGGTCTCCCGCCAGCCAGATCTCGTACAGATCCGAGAAGGGCTGATTCTCCAGGATCTGCCGCTCGGGCAGATGGCAATGGTAATCAAAGATCGGCATATCGGCGGCATACTCAAAATAGAGCTTCTGCGCCGTGGGGGTATTTAACAGAAAATCCTTGCGAATGTAACTCATAAAAACTCCTTTTTCTTGCTTTTTCGTTTGGTCAACGGTGGCACCAGTCAGCGATCAGCTGCTCCACCGTTCTCCAGAACAGCTCCAGAGAATCCAGGTCCAGGGCCTCGTTGGGCGAGTGAATATCCTGCATATTGGGGCCGATCGAGATCATATCCATACCGGGAATATTCGAATAAATGATTCCGCATTCCAGACCCGCATGGATCGAGAATACCCGGGCCTCCTTGCCGGTCACCTTGCGGTAGGCCTTCAGATAGCGATCGCGGATCTCGGACGTCGGAGCGAAATCCCAGCCGGGGTAGCGGCTGTAATGACGGGTGGTAGCACCGATCACCGCCGCCAATGCATCCAATTCGCGGGCCGAGGCATCGATGCGGCTTTCCATCGACGAGCGCGTGGAAAAAACGAACGAGATCGCATCCGCGTCGGTGGTCACCACGCCGAGATTGCGCGAGAACTCCACCATCCCCTTGGCGTTGTGATTCATTTCCAGAACGCCGTTTGCCGCGCAGGCAAGAACCGACACCGCCCGTGCGGTATCCTCGCGGGAAAGCATCACCGCCTCGTCCCCGACCTCCTCACAGGAGACCGAAAAGGCGCGATCGTCCAACACCAGCTCCCGCGCAATGGCCTCAGCCTCCTTGCAAATGCAAGCGCTTGCCCGCTCGGGATCCGAAACGGCAAGCAGTACCTCACACTCTCGCGGAATGGCGTTGTCCTTGGAGCCTCCGCAGATCCAAACCAAACGCGTGTCCTCCGTTGCCGTCAGTGCCGCGAGCAACCGCCCCATCAGCTTGTTGGCGTTGGCGCGTCCGCGGTTGATATTCTCGCCCGAGTGCCCGCCCATCAGCCCGCGCAAGGAAACGCGCAGAGCTGTGCCGGAAAAGGACTCGGGATGTGTAACAAGCTGCAGGTCGGTGCGCATGCCTCCCGCACAGCCGCAGATAATGCCGCCCACCTGCTCGCCATCCATATTCACCAGATGCCGCGCCGTAATATGGCGGTAATCAAAGCCCGTGGCACCGTCCAGACCCACCTCCTCCGAGGAGGTAAACAGGCACTCGTAGGCAGGGTGTACGGGGATCTCTCCGTTCAGCAGCGTCAGCATCAGAGCCACGGCAACGCCGTTGTCGGCGCCCAGCGTGGTTCCCTTTGCTCTCAAAAAGCCGTTTTCATCGACGTAAAGCTTGAGAGGATCCTTCAAAAAATCGTGCTCCACGTCCCCGTTCTTCTCACACACCATATCGGTGTGTCCCTGAAACATCAAAGGGGGAAGGTCCTCGCACCCCGCACTTGCAGGGGCCTTGATGAGCACGTTATTCCATTGGTCCCGTACATACCAAAGCCTTCGCGCCTCGGCAAACGCCACCAGATAGTCCGCGATCTTCTCCTCGTGATACGAGGGACGCGGAATTGCGCTGATCTCTTCAAAGAAGCGGAACAGCGCTTCGGGGCGCCGTCCGCTTAAAATGTATTCCATATTGCCTCCGGTCAAAGTCTGAATTTTTTATCGTGGGAAAGACTGAGTGTGTCCTCCTGCAGCATGTCCAGGTGATCCAGGGATTTGCCCGTTCCGATCGCCACACAGGAGACCGCATCGTTGGCAACCCGCGTTTTCACACCCGTCACACGCGTAACCAGCTGATCAAACCCGTAGAGCAGGCTGCCGCCGCCCGTCATCACGATGCCGTTTTTCAAAATGTCGCCCAGCAGCTCGGGGGGCGTGCGCTCGATCACCGAGCAGATGGCGTCGAGAATGGCGGTGATCGGCTCGGCAAGCGCCTCGATCATTTCCTTGGAGCTGATCGAGATCAGCTTGGGCAGCCCCTGGGTCAGGCAACGCCCCTTTACCTCCACCACCGATGCCTCGGGATGATCGTAGACCGCTCCGATCCGCTTTTTGATCGCCTCTGCGGTGCGCTCTCCGATCTGCACGTTATATTTTCTTCGCACGTAGCGAATGATCGCCTCGTCAAAGCGGTCGCCCGCGATCTTGATCGATTCGGACACCACCACGCCGCCCAAAGAAAGCACGGCAATATCGGTGGTTCCACCGCCGATGTCCACCACCATGTTCCCGCTCGGCGCGTAGATGTTCAGCCCCGCTCCGATCGCAGCCGCCGTGGGCTCCTCGATCAGATAGACCTTCTGCGCCCCCGCTTCCCTGGCGGCGTCCCGCACGGCGCGCTCCTCCACCTCGGTAATGCCCGAGGGAATGCAGATCATCACGCGCGGTGGAAAGAACATATTTTTGCAGGCACTGCGAATAAAATGCTGGATCATGCAGAGCGTAACCTCATACTGGCTGATCACGCCGTCGCGCAAGGGACGCACGGCCGTGATATTGCCGGGGGTTCGTCCCAGCATCTGTTGGGCCTTTTTCCCCACCGCCAGAATGCGGTCGTTGTTCGTGTCGATCGCAACCACCGAGGGCTCCTCGAGCACGATCCCCTTTCCCTGTACGTATACAAGCACCGTTGCGGTGCCCAGGTCGATTCCAATATTCTGACTGAATTTCAGATTCCGAAGGCGCGCAAAAAGCCCGCCTTTTTTCTTTTTCGACTTCGTTCGTTTGGCCGTTGCATTGCGCTTCGGCGTCTGCTTTCCTTCCGGCATCCTGCGCCTCCTTTCGACGTTTGGAAGAGCCATGGCTCTCCGATAGTTTTATTATACATGATATGCGCCTAAAAATCAATCGTTTTTTTCAAAAAACAAGAGGCTTTTCGCGGTTTTTACGGGCAAAAAAGCATCGCATGCTTCCGGGAAATGCCCATTCACACGCGTTTGGGCAACGGATCGCGATTCACGTCGTCCGAGGCTACCGCCATGCAGTATACCCTCGCGGCTCCCGCACGCCGCAGCAGCGCGGCGCAGGCCGCCATGCTGGCGCCCGTGGTCACGATATCGTCCACCACAAACAGAGTCTTTCCCTTTACCAACGCCCCCTTTGCCAATGCAAAGGCTCGCTTGGCGTTTTGCAAACGCGCCGCAGGAGACAGGCTCTTTTGCGCGCGGTTGGCTCCGCGTTGCCGTACAATGGCATGGCAAAGCGGAATCCCGGACAGCTCTGCCAACGCCGTGGCCAGACACTTGGCCTGATCGGCTCCGTGCTCGGCGATCGCGCGCCGACTGCGCGGAACGTAGGAAATCCGGCAGTCACCCGGATCGGCCCCGCTTGCCTCAACCATTTCCCGCAGTGCCGGGAGTAGCTGCTCGGCCAAAAACTGCGCGGTTTGCGCCATGCAACGGTCCTTGAGTTCAAACAGCACGCGATTTTGCACCTTGCCTTTGGTGCCTTGGTGATAGTATACCAGCTTACGAAACGCCGCGCATTTCGCCCGTTCTATGGCCTCGGGCATGCAGGCACACGCGCCAACCGGCAACCCGCAGCATCCGCAGGTCTCCAGCCGCTCGTTTTCCCATTCCGCGGCGCACGTCTCGCAAAATACCGTCGGATGCTCCCCGCGCCCATACCAATCGAGCAACGTGCGGCATCCCGCACATACGGGAGGAAAAAAGAGATCGGCCACCCGCCGCAGCACGCGCCTCACGTTGCCTTCTCCTCCAACCAGCGCACCAGACCCGTGTAGCGCATGGACTGTCGGTTGTTTTGTACCATCGTTTCCGCCACCGATTCCCGTCCCACTAAAATCACCATTTTCTGCGCACGGGTAACGGCGGTGTAGAAGAGATTGCGGGAGAGCAGCATGGCGGGGGCACTTCCCATGGGAATGATCACGATCGGATATTCACTTCCCTGACTTTTGTGCACCGTTACGGCGTACGCCAGCTCCAATTCGTCCAGCATGTTGAATTCATAGAGTACCCGACGCTCGTCAAACACGATCTCCATCGTTTCCTCCGACGGATCGATCCGCTCCACCGTTCCGATATCTCCGTTGAAGATCCCAGTGCCGTAGGAGCCGTCCTCGCGCTCCCACTCCACGTCGTAATTGTTGCGGATCTGCATCACGCGGTCGCCCTCGCGGAAGACCAGATCACGAAAACGGTGCTCGCGCTTGCGCGGGGACGCGGGATTGAGCGCGTTCTGCAGGACCACGTTGAGATGCTCGGTTCCCGTCTCACCCTTGCGCGAGGGAGAGATCACCTGGGTCCCGTACACCGCCATCTCCCCGTAGGTACGCGGCAGACGCGTTTGGTACAGCTCTGCCACGGTGGCCACGATCTCCGTGTCCGTTCCGCGCGGCAGAAAGAAAAAGTCGTTGTTTTTCACGTCCAAGCGCGGCATCTCTCCGCGGTTGATGGCGTGAGCGTTGGTCACGATCAGGCTCTCGCCCGCCTGACGGAAGATCTCGGTGAGGCACACGGTGGCAAACCGACGGCTTTCCAGCAGATCGCGCAAGACGTTTCCCGCTCCTACCGAGGGGAGCTGGTCCGCGTCTCCAATGATCACCATGCGCGCGCCCGGCTTTACGGCACGAAGCAATGCGCACATGAGGTTGTTATCCACCATCGAGGCCTCGTCCACAATGATCACGTTTTCGTCCAGCAGATTCTTTTCGTCGCGGTGAAAGCGCAAGCCGTCTCCCTCCTCGCCGCTGTATTCCAGCAGACGGTGGATGGTCTTCGCCTCGCAGGAGGTGGATTCCGACAGCCGCTTGGCGGCACGTCCCGTGGGAGCGCAAAGCGCGATCTCGAGTCCCATGCTGTCAAAAATATGCAACAGGGCACGTACCACCGTGGTCTTACCCGTACCGGGGCCGCCCGTGAGCAGCATCACGCCGTTTTCCAACGCGTCAAAAATCGCCTGCCGTTGCAGATTCGCATAGCGTACGCCGCTTTCCCGCTCCTCCTTTTGGATAAACGAGCCAATGTTGGCCGTGTCCATCGACGGACAGACCTTGTCAAGCAGGATCAGCTTTTTCGCAATGTATTTTTCATTTTCGTAGAGAATTTTGTCATACAGATAGGAAACGCCGTCAAAGGTAACCGTTCGCACCTTCTGCGCACGGATGAGCGCCACAACCGCATCCTCTACACGCGCCTCCGAGGCCTCCAGGAGCTTGGCGGCGCCCGCCACCAGCTTTTCCCGCGGGAGACAGACGTGCCCGTTTTGCCCCGCGTTGGCGCCCAGCATATACAAAATACCGCTACAAAGCCGCTCGTCGGACTCCTTGTCCAACCCCAGGCGGATCGCCAACCGGTCGGCGCGCTCAAAGCCGATGCCGTCGATCTCCTCGCACAAACGGTAAGGATTGTTCTTTGCGATATCCACAGCGTTCGCGCCCCATTTCTTGTAAATACGCACCGTCATCGCCGCTCCAAAATACTCGCGGAAAAAGAGCATTGCGGACCGGATGCCGGCCTGCTTGATAAACTCCTCGGAAATGGCGAGGGCGCGCTTGCGTGTGATCCCGGGGATCTGCGCCAGCCATTCGGGGTGATTTTCCATGACGTCAAAGGTCTCGTCTCCGAATTCGTCCACGATCCGTTGCGCCGTTTTGGGTCCGATCCCCTTGATGCCGCCCGAGGACAGGTAGCGCAGAATCGACGCGCGATCGGCAGGAAGGCGCTTTTCCGATTGCTCTACCTTGAACTGCCGCCCGTATTTGGGGTTGTGCACCCAACGTCCGTATACCGTTACCACGTCGCCCTCGCCAACGTAGGGGAGGATCCCCGTGACCGTTACCAGCTCGTCGGAATCGGTGCCCAGATCGCAGATCGCAAACCCATTCTCCTCGTTGGAATAGATCACGTGCTCGATGCTTCCGCTCAGCTTGAGCAATCCGTTCTCATCCATTTTCTCGGTCATAAGCTCCCTCCTTTCCCGTTTTTTATCGGGATTTTTTTTAAACCCCAACGTCTCCAAACGTTTTTACTTGTTTTCCGACCAAATTTCTTTGCGCGTTGGTCGTTCGGACCGTTCTCTCACGGATCGATCAGATAGCATTCCGCGCCGTATTCGTCCAGCAGCGCTGTGTAACGCGGATCCAGCTCCTCCCCCTTGCCCACGGTGCCGTCCATCAGCTCCGACGAGAGAAGAACCACGATGCGTGCCTTTCCCTTTCGCAGAAACGTGGAACGCGCCTCGTGCAAAAGCATATCCAGCTCCTCTGCGTCCTCACGCTCCCGCACCTCGACCGCCACCGCGATCTGCCCGGGCGTGAACAGCAACTCGAAAAGCATTCGCACGGCACAGTAAAAGCCAAACACCGCAAACAGAGCCACCGAAACCTCAATGACGTATCCAAACAACATATCCCCGCCCCCTCTCGCTTTTAGGCTATGCGAAGAGAGAGAGCGGGGTGCATGAGAATTATTTCAACAATTGCTGCAGCTCGGGCACGAGGTCGCATCTCTCCCAAGGAGCATCCACGTCCTCCCGTCCCATATGTCCGTACGCCGCAATCCGGCAGTAGATCGGGCGGCGCAGATCAAAGCGTTGGATAATGGCCGCCGGGCGCAGATCGACCAAAGACAGCACGGCCGCCTCAATCTTCTCCTCTGCCACCTTGGCCGTTCCAAAGGTATCGATCAGAACCGACACCGGCTTTGCCACACCGATCGCATAGGCCAACTGCACCTCGCACTTGCTTGCCAGGCCCGCCTTAACCACGTTTTTGGCGATGTATCTTGCCGCGTAGCACGCCGAACGGTCCACCTTTGTGGGGTCCTTGCCCGAAAAGGCTCCGCCGCCGTGGCGCGCGTATCCGCCGTAGGTATCCACAATGATCTTCCGTCCCGTCAGACCCGTATCGCCGGCAGGGCCACCCACCACGAAGCGTCCCGTGGGATTGATATAGATCTTGGTGGCCTCATCCATCATGGAAGCGGGAACGGTGGGCGTGATCACTTCTTTGATCAGGTCGCGGCGGATCTGCTCATTTTCTGCCTCTGCGCTGTGCTGGGAGGAAATGACCACGGTATCCACGCGTACGGGTTTGTCGTTTTCATCATATTCCACCGTCACCTGGGTCTTTCCGTCGGGACGGAGATAGGGGAGCGTGCCGTTCTTGCGCACCTCGGTCAGGCGCTTTGCCAGCGCGTGCGCGAGCGAGATCGGCAGAGGCATCAGCTCGGGGGTCTCGTCGCAGGCATAGCCAAACATCAACCCTTGGTCACCCGCTCCCGTGTCGAGCCCGTCGGTATCGGCACCGGTCTTTGCCTCCAGGGACTTGTCCACGCCCAGCGCGATGTCGGGCGACTGCTTGTGAAGCGACGTGATCACGGCGCAGCTATCGCAGTCAAAGCCGTATTTGGCGCGGTCGTAGCCGATCTCGCGCACGGTCTCGCGCACGATGGTTTGAATATCGATCGACGCCTTGGTGGTCACCTCTCCCATCACACACACCATACCCGTGGTGCAAAAGGTCTCACACGCCACGCGGGACATGGGGTCCTGCTTCAGCATCTCATCCAGGATCGCATCCGAGATCTTGTCGCTGATCTTATCGGGATGTCCCTCGGTAACCGACTCACTGGTAAACAACTTCTTGCTCATGTTTTCAAGCTCCTTATGTTTTCATTTAAAACATATCTTTTTCATATCTTCGATTTTTTCCAACAAAAAAACTCCGCCGGGACGGAGCGTTTGCGGCTCTCATCTAACAGGAATTAGCACCTTACCAACGGCAGGTTGCTGTAACGTCATCGTGCCTGTCACTACGTTACTCTTGATAAGATATATTTTATTGTATATAGTATATCATATCCGCTTGCACTTTGCAAGAGCTTCTCGGATTTTTTTCGAAAATATTGAAAAAAAGAGGAGAGCTTCCAGGAGCTTTTTACGGTTCGTCGGGATCGGACTGCCCGACGGATCGCGCATTTGTATGCACAAACACAAAATACGGCGTACCTCTTGCGAGATAAGCCGTATTTCCTCAAAGCCGTTCCCTCGGGCTCCGCCCAACCGGACAGTCCCTTCTCTTTCAGAACCACGATTTGATAAAGATCCAAAATCCGATAAAGATGAGGATCGAGCCGCCGAGGATCCCTGCCTTGCCCGCAAGCTTGGTGCCCGCGCGCGTTCCGATATACACGCCCACCACGCAAATGATAAACGTGACCAGCGCAATGATCGCCGCCGCCAGCAGTGCCTCGATCCAGCCGTACTCCGCGATGGTAAATCCGACCGACAGCGCGTCGATCGAGGTTGCCACACCCTGCACCAGCAGCGCCGTAAGACAAACCTTGCAGCATTCGCCGTCCTCGCATTTCTGGGTAATGCCCTCGTACAGCATCTTTCCGCCGATAAAGCCGAGCAGACCGAGCGCGATCCAGGGGATCAGCTTTTCAAAGGCATGAAAATACTGTACCACGGTATGCACGCATACCCAGCCGATCATTGGCATGAGCGCTTGGAAAAATGCAAAAATCGCCGCGATGATGCACATTTTGCGCACCTTCATGCGCGGTTCGTTTAGACCGTTCGCCAGGGACACCGAAAAGGCATCCATCGCGAGCCCCGCTCCGAGCAGAATGCTCTGCGCAAAAAACGTAAAGTCGAAATTCATGTCGGTCCTCCGCCGTATACGTCCTTTTTCCATGATAACGAAAAGCAGACAACGATTGCTGTCTGCTTTTCTTTGGGGTGAGATATGGGATTCGAACCCACGACCTTCAGGGCCACAACCTGACGCGCTAACCAACTGTGCTAATCCCACCATTTGTGATGGCGTGCCTTGAGGGATTCGAACCCCCGACCTACTGCTTAGAAGGCAGTTGCTCTATCCAACTGAGCTAAAGGCACATCAAGAAATTGCTTCTCACAGAGAGAAGCAATTTCTTTGGAGCGAGTGATGGGAATCGAACCCACGCGACCAGCTTGGAAGGCTGGGATTCTACCATTGAACTACACTCGCATTCCTCTGTTTTTCAACAGGTGCTTTGCTATTATACCACAACCTTGTTTTTTTGTCAATAGAAAAATAAAAAAAATTATACTTTTTTATTTTCTCACCCAATCTTCACCAAAAATCGGTTGACAAATTCCAAAAGGATTGGTATAATGAAGCTACTATGATAAAAAAGGAGACGGCTATGAAAGTATTGAAAAAATTGGGAGCCTTTTTGCTCCATTTGCTCTTCTTCCTGGTTCTTGTGTTGCTACTCGTTTGGGTTGGACTGCTGGCAGCCAAGCTGATCGTCTACTCCGATTACATGGAGAACAAGGAACCCGTTTGCACGCTCCCCGACATTCACAAGGGCTTTGTGCCGCAGGGACTGGATCACGTGGCCGACGAAACCTATCTCTTCTCGGGTTATCACGGAAACAACATGCTCTCGCTCTACGTTTCCCAAGACGGCGTTTCCAAGCAGATCCTTCCCGTAAATGAAAAGGGCGAGGACATGGTAGGACACGGCGGCGGTATCACGAGCGCCAAGGACTACGTTTACATCGCCAATAACGGCCGCCTTCTGGTCTACTCGCTCTCCGAGCTCCTGGCCGCCGAGGACGGAACCAAAATGGCGCCCCGGCAGGTGATCCGCGTGGACACCGAGGCTTCCTTCTGCTTTGCCGACGAAACGCACATCTACGTGGGGGAGTTTTACATCGCCGACAAATATGAGATCGACCTCTCCCACAGCTACACCACGCCCGCGGGCGACGAGCACCGCGCGCTGGTCTCCTGCTATCCGCTCGCCGAGGACGGCTCCTTGGCCGACGAGTTCCCGCTCTATTCGATCTCGGTCACCGGCCTGGTACAGGGCTTTGCCGTAAAGGGCGATACCTTTATCCTTTCGCGCTCCTGGGGGCTCAATTCCTCCACGCTGGAGTTTTACAAAGGGCTGAAGAACAGCGGCAAGACCGTTGACGTTTCGGGTATGGCGGTTCCGCTCTATTACCTCGACTCCTCCAACCACGAAAAAACCGTAAAGATGCCGGCGTTCAGTGAGGACCTGGACATCGTTGGAGACCGCGTGATCGTCAGCTTTGAATCGGCCTGCAACAAATACATCGTTGGAAAGCTCTTTTTCGCCGATCAGGTCATTTCTTATCCCATCAAGTAATAAGCGATAAAGAAGATGAAAATAAAAGGATTGGAACCCCGCCACTGTGGCGGGGTTCCGTTATACAAAAAAACGGCAGAGATATAGCTCCAATGTCATTCAGTGAACAAAAACGAAGCCTCCCACTTTGGGGGAGGTGGCACGCGACAGCGTGACGGAGAGGGCTTTGGAAATAAAATCCCTCTCAGTCGCCCTACGGCGCCAGCTCTCCCGGTGGGAGAGCCTTTCATGATTTCTTAACTGAATGACATTGGATATAGCTCTGCCATTTTTAAATTTTAATAGATATTTATCGGATAAAGAAGCGAATCAAAAAAAGAAGCAATTCCATAAAGATGGTAATGTATCCATATCCACCTAATACCCCTGTCAATAAACGCCTTGTGTTAGTGGACTCCAAGAGGTTCAGCCTTTGTATTAACCAATCACCAAACATAATAGCACAAAAAGAAATACAGACCCATATGTGCAGCCGTATCTTCAATATGAAAAGTGTCAATGCTGCAACCTGCCCCACAAAAACTCCTGTGCATCTCGCACACACCGGAAATTGCCTATTTTTATAGAAAAAACTTCTATCGGAACGTTGGTGGCACCCCATATAACGTCCAAGCCGCATACAAGAAACCCACACGTCATGATTCTTATGTTTAAGCATAATTACCTTTTTTCGAAAAGAAAAACCTTTTCAATCACTCAATCGTAAAATTTCGCTCCACAATTATTACACACCCAATATTTTTCTTCCGATTTCACCTTGTCTTTGCCACACAAACCACACAAAAGTCCAATCGGACCAAACAAAAGCCAACCACAGCATCCTTTGCTACCACTGAAACCCTGTTTTTCTGTTTCATAATGAACTTGAACATTTTCGCTTTCACACTTGGGACATTTCATTTTTCTTTTTCCTCCAAAAATATATAACGTTATTATGGTATCATAAAAAAATAAATTTGTAAAGACTTTTTATTAAAAGCACGAAATTGCTATGTTTAAAGAATCAATTAAAAATTCATTCCAAAATATTCGAGGTAATGAAATCCACGCCAAGCTCCACGAGCGCGGCGGCATCGGAGGGATTGTCCACCGTCCAGCAGTTGATGAGCAGACCGGCGGCATGCATAGCGAAAACAAACGCGGGGGTCACAGCCTTGAAATGAACGTCGGCATCAAAGCGATGCGCGATCATCTTTTCCAAAATCTCATCGGTGAGTTTGGAAAAGAGGAACTGCACGGCCTGGTCCGGGCGGTAGTTGCGCACGTACACCAGGTTGTCAAAATCAAAGGAAATAAAGATCACACTGCCGAGATAATCCAGCGCCTCGATGCGGTCGATGATCTCGCGCACGCGATCCTCCTCCATGTGCCGCTTCAGCTCCAAAACCGCCATCTTTTCGTATTTCTTGCAGATCCTGATATACTCCTCCAGCGTGGGCATCACCAGGTCCTCTCGCCCATACGTGCCGTCAATATCGGAAAGGCGCATGGCGCGCAGAGTGGCAAAATCGGTTTTCTCAACCTCGCAATCCACGCCGGTCAAACGCAGCGTCGTATCGTCATGATGCAACACAAAATTGCCGTCGGACGTGCAGTGGATGTCGGTTTCGATACCGAAGTACGAACGGTTTCCAGCCGCCACAAAGGCAAGATTGGTGTTTTCGCGCTCGAGTCCGCTCACCCCGCGGTGCGCCACCATTTTGGTTTGCCCGGATGCAATTTTTACGGTGTTCATTTTAGATCCTCCTATCAAAATCTCAATCACTTTATCATTAAGCTCTGCAGAGCCTGATACAGTTCCGCATCAAAGGGAGACGCAAGGCCGGCATCGGCCAGGATCTCCTCAAAGCTTCCCGAAAGGTCGGCCTCCTCTACCAAGCTACAGTATACACTCTGCCCGCGGGCATAGTCCTGTGCGGCAACGGTATAAAGCGAGAGCGAAGCCATACCCGAAATGGCGTAGCTCAAATAGTAGACCGGGCTCTCCACCACCACGTATTTCCAATACAGGTTGATGTCATCCAGCAGATATTCCCTCAAAAACACCTTGCCACCGTAGCCCTCGGCAATGCGATCCATCGCGTCATCGGGGCGGCTCATGTCCACGTTTCCCGTGTAGACCGCCTCCTCAAATTCATCCACGATCGTGCTCACGATAACCGTCGCCAAGGCGTCATACAGCTGGTAGCACAGGATCGCCTCATACAGGGCGGAGCTGATCTCATCCTCCAAAAAGGCCATCATCAGCCACTCGTTGCCCTGCGAATGGGTTTCGGCAAGATCCAATAGATCGGTGGAATCCACATGTGTCTGGAAGGCGTAAAAATGCCCCATTTCGTGCGCCACGGTCATAATATCCTGATAGGAGGGCCCAAAATAGCAAAACGCCGCTTCGTCCTCCTGCAAATACGTGGTAAAGGCACCGTCATAGGCGCGGTAGGAATTTACAAACAGGGAATGCTCCTCATCCAGCATCTGCCGCATCACGGACTGTGTGTCGGCATCAAACGAGGAAAGATACAGGTCCAGATAATCCTTGGAGAGCGAATCGTAGGATTCACTCATAAAATCCGATACCACGCCGTATTGAAGCATATTCAGCGCATCCAGCTTTTCCATCAGCGATTCGTAAAGCACCTTGGAAAGCGGCACCAGATACTCCTTGACGTAGCCGCGGAATCTTTCCCGCTCGGCCTTTCCGTAGTCGCGTGAGAAGACCTCGGCAGAGGCGTACTCGTAATAGCTTTCGTATCCCTCCAGCGCGGCGATCGCGTTTTGATTCTCCACAAACGCGCGGTAAAGCGCGATCATTTCGGCCTCCTGCCTTTCCAAATCCAGATCCCGATAGTCCACCAAAAACCGATCGTTGATCTGCTCCAGCTCGGTTACCTCGCTCGAATAGGAGCGCATCTGCTCGATCTCGTCGGCGGTCCAATCCGAGAAAAATTCTTCCCGATAGGGTGAGCTCGATTCGTCGATCCTGCGGCAGACCGCCATATAGGCGTCGTAGGTCTCTCCACTCACCTCGGACGAGGTCAGATACTGTTCCTCATAGGTCTCGTTCTCCGAGTCAATGCAATACCAGATATACGCCACCTGCGCCTGGCTGGAAATATGATAATAGCTTGCCTCCAGCTCCTCCCACGCGGCCTCAATGGCCAACACGTCGGTGCCCGCCAGCGTCAGTGTCTCGCAGTCCTCCAGCAACGCGTAAAAGCTCTCGACGTAGGCCTCGTTCAGCGTATAGCGAAGCCGGTTGGGAGCGGCGGATACCGATCCTTTCCCGTCCTCCTCCGTTTCTCCCTCCCCACGGGTCTCCGTTTGGGTCTCCCGTGGCAAAAGATCGGTCAAGCGAGCCAGCGTGAAACAGGATGTCATGGCTCCCGTGAGCAGGCACAAAGCCAGAAACAATGCACATATACGAAGGATTTGTTTCATAAATAACCTCCTCGAGAAAAAATCGCAGATCTGCGCCTATGTGTTCATTATAGCATACCCGCGCGCAAAATGCAAGGGGATTATGCAAAACAAAGCACGTATTTGCGCAGTTGGACCAGGAGGAACGCCGCTCCGAGACACGCGCATGACGCCCCCAAAAGAAAGCGTCCCGTGGAGAGCAATACCCCTACGCTGCCCAGCGCCGCTGAGACCGACAACAGCACACCTCCGCATTGCACATGCGAGAGTCCCGCCGCCGACAGGCGGTGATGCAAATGCGCGCGGTCCGCCGCAAAGGGATTTTTTCCGCGCAGAAGCCGACGGAGCACCGCCGTAAACAGATCGGTCAACGGATACGCAAACAAAAACAGGGGGGCCAGCATCGCGCCGCCAAGCCACGCGGAGCGGAACAGCGAAAGGGATTGCATTCCCAACAGAAATCCCACCGTGCCCGAGCCGCAGTCGCCCGCAAAGATCCGCGCCGGATAGCGATTGTAGAGGCGAAAGCCCAGGCAGGCCGCCGCCAGAAAAAAGGCGGGTGACGCGGGAATTGCGCGAAGCAACAGCGCCACCCCCAACAAGATCCCCTCAATGGCCGCGCAGCCTGCAAAAAGGCCGTCCAGACCGTCGATAAAATTGTGGGCATTGGTGAGCACTACCACCCACAAAACCGCTCCTGCAACCCTCCAGCCGCCCGTTACGCCGCTTCCAAGCACTGCCGCCGTTGCCACAGCGACCTGGAAGAGCAGCTTGTACCCGGCAGAAAGGCACCGCATATCGTCAACAAGCCCCACAACCAGCAACAGACCGCCGCCAAGCAAGGCGCAGGTAAGGGAGCGGGACGGTTGCCCCGAAAGCAAGCATCCGATCAAAAAAGCAGCGTAGATGGCCAGTCCTCCTGCACGCGGAACGCTCTCCCGATGCATCCGCCTCCAGTCCCGCGGGACGTCTACCGCCCCAATGCGCCAGGCCAGCGCCACCACCGGCGGCACAAGCGCCCAAGCCAACCCAAACACCGCACACGAAATCCAAACTACCATCCCGTATTTCCGTTCCTTTCTTTTCCGTTGGGAAAAGAAGCAACAAGCGGTTGCATCCCCTTCGGGATGCAACCGCTTGTTCTCGCCTCTCCCTACGGATATGTACGGGAGGATGGCGCCTGTCCTCGGGCGTATTCGGTTATCTGACCTGCAAAAAGCCGAGCTTCTTTTGTACCTTGGAAAGCGTGCGGCGTGCATACCACGAGGCCTCCTCCGCACCCTTCTTCATCTGGGCCTCCAGAGCCGCCTTGTCGGCGAGCAGCTCGTAGAATTTCTTCTGTACCGGCGCCAGAGCGTCGGCCGTCACCTCTCCAACCGCCAGCTTGAAATCGCCATAGCCCTTGCCCGCAAATTCACGCTCGATCTCCTCCAGGCTCTTGCCGCTGAAGCAGGAATAAATGCTCATCAGATTGCTCACACCGGGCTTCTCCTCGGGATCAAAGCGCACCTCGGCTCCCGAATCGGTGACCGCGCGCTTGAACTTTCTGATAATTGTATCCCGATCGTCGAGAATATATACCACCGCATTGGTGTTTTCGTCAGATTTGCTCATTTTTTTGGTGGGCTCGGCAAGCGACATGATCTTCATACCGCTCTTGGATACGATCGGCTCGGGCACGGTAAACGTGCCGGGATAGAGCTGGTTGATGCGCTCGGCAATGTCGCGGCAAAGCTCTACGTGCTGCTTTTGATCAATGCCCACCGGCACCACGTCGGTCTGATACAGCAGAATATCCGCTGCCATCAGCACGGGATAGGTAAACAGACCCGCGTTGATGTTGTCGGCGTGCCGCGCGCTCTTATCCTTGAACTGCGTCATGCGGGAAAGCTCGCCAAACATGGTAAAGCAATTGAGGATCCATGCAAGCTCGGCATGCTCGTGCACCATCGATTGCACGTACAGTGTATTTTTTTCGGGATCGAGGCCGCAGGCCATATACAAAGCCAGCGTCTCGTAGGTGCGGCGACGAAGCTCCACCGGAACCTGCCGCACGGTGATGGCGTGCGAATCCACCACACAGTAAAAGGTTTTGTATTTTTCGGAATACTCGGAAAAATTCCGGATCGCGCCGAGATAATTGCCAATCGTCAGATTTCCGCTGGGCTGAACGCCGGAATAGGAAACTTTTTGCTCGCCAAACATAATGTCTGTCACACAGTCCTTTCTGTATCTTGGTAAAACGTATGCCTTATTGTATCACATTCCGCCTCGCTTTGCAAGGGTTCTTTGAAAATTTCAGGCATACGGCTCAAAATTTTTAAAAAGCCCGTCGCAGGCCGAAGCCTGCGACGGACCTTGCCGTTTTTGATCACGGAAATTATTTGTCGGCCTTGGGAAGATAGCCGTATTTACTCATCCAGGAGTAGTACACTCCGTAGGGCGAATCGAAGTACACGTAAGCTTCCTCTCTGCCCTTGGAATCCTTATACAGGCCTTCTACCTTTACGGGATTGCCGTCGTCATCCACTTCCTCCTTGCTGTCTACCATCACCTTGATCACCTCATGCGAAGCTGCGCTTTGCAGGTTGGATCTCAGCTCCTTCAGAGCATCCGTGGTGATCAGACCCATGTCGATCAGCAGCGTACGGATATACTGATAATCGTTGGGTGCTTGGATGGGGGTCTTTTCGTTGGTGGAAAGCAGGATGGAAAGCTCTCTTACAACCGCTTCAAAGGTCTCGTAATCCTCACAGGAAGCCAGAAGTGCAGAAACCTTCTCGTTGAGGGTTGCAAGATACTTCACAAGCTCGGTATCAAGGTTGCCAACCATATCAAAGTCAGGATCGGTAATACCGTCTTCGTTGTCCAGGATGTTCTTCGCGGGAACGTCGATCTCAACGCCGTTGTTGAGCAGCTTGTAGTCTACGTCCAGGGTCACGCCCTCGGCGGGAGTTACGCGGATGTAGGAAAGGAGATAGTCTCTCTCCTCCACCAGGAGGTTGTAACCGGGCTCAAAGGTGTAATGCAGGTTGAGCATCAGCTCGCCGGAATCGCCGGTGGGCAGCAGCTTCTGCGCAGTCACGTCCTTAAGGCAGGTGCGATAGATCACATAGGTGATCACTCCGGTATCGGGATTCTTGTAGTTCAGCACGAACGAGGTGGGGTCCGTTCCATTCGGGGTGGACTTGTCGCAAAGCGCGATCCAGTTGGTAAGGGTCTTGTTTTTGATCAGAGCCGCCTTGGTAAGCGAATCGTAAACCTCAATGTCATACTCCTCGGTATGGTAGAAATCAAAATTGAGGTAGTTCTCTGCGGGCGCCTCCAGCGTCACCGCCTCCGGCTTGGCTTCCGCGCCGTTTACACTTCCCAGCACACGGAACGTGTTGGTTCTTCTGGTGAAAATACGCATCGTGGAAAGCTCGTAATCCTTTTCCGCAGCCTCCTCACCGTCGGTGTAGGTCAGGATAAAGTCCAGCTTGGTCTGGGTGGTTACCTGCTCTCCGTCAATGTCCTCGGTGGTCAGCTCACGGTCAACCACCACCTCAAAGTTGGTGGACTTGGTCAAGCCGTTTCTATAAATGTAGTACACGTAGCTCTGGGTCTGACTTACGACCTCGGAGGACTGGTACACGTAGATACCGGTGCCTGCCTGATCACATGCTTCCAGCCAGCTTGCAAGCGCGGCGTTCTGCGAGAGAACGTCCTTGGAATATCCGGTGGAGAAGGTGAGGTTGTAGCCGTTCTTGGAGTTCACGGTCTCGGCCATTGCAGCCGCGCCGGTGGTTGCCGAGTACTCGGAGAAATCCAGGCCGAGCAGCGGGTCAACCAGCGAGTAGCGGTTTTGCGCCTTACCGGTCTCCCAGATGTTCGCCGACATATCGGGCTCGGGATATGCGATAAACACGTTACCCGTTGCAAAAATATCCATCACGTAGCCGTTGCCGTTGTTGATCCGCTTCACGGCAGTGCTTCCGTCCGGCTGCTTTTCCAGCTCGTAGTGCGTGCCCTCAATGCCGTACTGCAGCAGGTTACGGAAATCCGAGTTGGTATTGAGGTAGGTTACGATCTCCATGCTGCGCGCCACACTCTTGGTGCCCTTGTATACGCCGAACATGTTATCGTAAATATCTGCCGAGGTTGCGGTGGGATACTCCACAACAACGGGGTAATATTCCACGCCGTCCACCACGTATACGCAGTCGCCGGCAGCGTCAAACCTGGTCTGTACCGAATAGTCTCCGGTCATAAACTTCAGAGCCGCGGTCTTTCCGCTTGCGGAGCCGAAGTATTTGTTGTAACGGAATTTGTTCAAGCGGAGGTAGTCCTCGGTGAAATCCACGTTTTCAAACAGGCTCTCAAAGCCCAGAACCGTGCTTCCGCGCGAGATCTCCTCGTTGGTCTGGTAGAGGTGACCCAGCACCGAGAATTCCTGCAGCATATCGTAGGAATCGGGATTGATCGACCAGTAGTGTGCCAACAGATCGAGGCAGTAGTCAAAGGCCTCTGCTTCATGCTCGGGGTTTGCGGCATCGTAAACCTTGTTATCAATAGCAACCACCTTCTCGGGATCCTCCAGCTTGGTAACCAGGCTGAGGAAGGACTGCAGCTCGTCGCTGTAGAAGCTGGTGATCTTACCGGTCTTTACGTATCCCTGCTGGGAGTACTTGGTCATCAGGCTCTTGTTGAGCAGCATGTAGGTATACTGACCGATCGCGTGGTTATTGGGGATCGCGTAGGTTGTACCGTTGTGCTTTGCCGAATTGAGCAGCGTTGCGGAAACGTACTCGTTGATCTTCTTGGAGGCATTCTCCAGCTCGCTGTCCAGAGGAGCCAGCCAATCGGCCTCGATGAAATCCACGTACATATCCTCGCCCGTGATGTAGATGATATCCACCTGATGCTTGAGCAGCTCGGGATACTTAATCACGGTCATACCGATCTCGTTGGTCTCGGTCTCGTCGGTTATCACTTCCTCGCCGGCCGTCTCGCCCTCGGGAAGCGTAGTTTCGGTTTCGGTGGCCGCGCTTTCCTTCTTGGCCTCCTCATACGCCACGATCTCCCGCTCAAGCTCTGCGCGGTATTCGTCCTCGGTGAGGTAGGTGATCACCAAGCGTGTTTTAAACTTGGATTCGGTGATCTCATTGAGCTTCAGCGTAACTGCCGATGCCACCGCGTCGGAGACCTCCTCCTCCGAAACGATCCACATCGAAAGCGTCATTGCGCTGGCAGATGCGTCGTTCGAGATGTCATCCTTTTTCGTATCCTCGTCCTCTTTCTGCGAGCATCCCGTCAAAACCGCCGAAAGCAGCATGACAGCGCACAGGAACAAGCAAAGCAATCTTTTCTTCATGTTGTTTCCTCCCAAAATCGTTCACAGCCACCGAAAAAAAACTCCCGCGGCACATGAATACATTTATACCTATACATTTTACACCATTTTGTAAAATATGTCAAGTGAATTTTTTGTGACGTCCGCAGGCAAAAAAAGCTGCGGGCGTTTTTTTGTCATTTCACGTTCACAAATCTGTGTCACATTGCACAATTTTAAAGTGCCCTTTTTGACGTTCTGCCATTTTTTTTGGTTTTGTGCACAGATTATAAACATCCTATTTGGTCAATCGAAACAAATATTTTTTATTCCATAAATCCTTTGAGGTGTCTGGCGCGGCTGGGATGACGCAGCTTGCGAAGCGCCTTTGCCTCGATCTGGCGGATCCGCTCACGGGTGATGTCAAACTCCTTGCCTACCTCCTCCAGCGTACGCGTTCTGCCGTCGTACAGGCCAAAACGCAGCTTGATCACGTGCTCCTCACGAGGAGTGAGTGTATGAAGCTGCTTTTCCAGCTCCTCGCGCAAAATGTTGGTAGAGGTGGCCTCTGCGGGAGAGGGGGTGTCATCATCGGGAATAAAGTCGCCCAGGTGGCTGTCCTCCTCCTCACCGATCGGGGTCTCGAGCGACACGGGGTCCTGCGCGATCTTCATGATCTCACGCACCTTTTCGGCGCTCATGCCCATCTTTTCTCCGATCTCTTCGGCGGTTGCCTCACGCCCCAGCTCCTGGAGCATCTGACGGGAATAGCGCGACACCTTGTGGATGGTTTCCACCATGTGCACGGGAATGCGGATGGTACGCGCCTGATCGGCAATGGCACGGGTGATGGCCTGACGGATCCACCAGGTTGCATAGGTAGAGAATTTATAGCCCTTGGTGTAGTCGAATTTGTCCACTGCCTTCATCAGGCCCAGATTTCCTTCCTGGATCAGATCCAGGAAAAACATTCCGCGACCCACGTAACGCTTCGCGATGCTGACAACCAGACGCAGGTTCGCCTCCACCAGCTCGGTTTTCGCGGTCTCGTCCCCCGCCATCATGCGCTCCGCAAGAACCTTTTCGCGCTCGGTGGTAAGCAACGGAACCTTACCGATTTCCTTCAGATACAAGCGTACGGGGTCATCGATCGCAAGACCCTCCTGCTCGAGGATGCGCTCCATGTTCTCGCCCGCGCCGAATTTTTCCACCTCGTGCTCGATCTCGCTGATCTCCTCATTGGACATGTCTCCGCCAAACGAAATGCCGTTGTCCTCAAGCGTTTCGTAGAGCTTATCCATGCTATCGGCGTCAAAATTCATCTCCTCCAGCGCCTCGTCGAGATCTCTGGCCGAAAGCTTGCCCTTTTTGCCCTTTTCGATCAGCGACTCCATGCTCCGCTTCTTGTCCTCTTCCTGCTTTTTCGCAAGCTCCTCCTCGCTCAGCTCCACCGTCGCCTCCTCGGATGCGTCCGTCTCCTGCACGTCTTCTTCCTCCTGCAGCTCTTTTACGTCCTCAATCTTCATGTTTTTCTGCCTTTCCTTTATGTAATTTTGCATTTTTTTCACGCAAGTAGGCAAGTCTGTCCGAGAGATTGCCTGTTTGCAACGCTTCCTTCTTTTTTGCATCCTTCAGCGTTTCCACCGCGGACCCGAATACGTCGGCGCCGTTTTGCGAAAGCTGACGGCGCATCACCTCCGCCCGCTCGATCCTCCCGATCTCATCGGGAGAGAACTCCATGCCAAGCAGCTCGTACGGAACGCTCCCGCGTTGCTCGTGCAAGCGCATCACCGCCGCAAATACGCGACGGTTGAACGGGGTGACGAAATCCTCCTCCGAGAGCGCCACGCTCCCCTTGGCCACTGCCTCGCGATGCTCGTCCATGAGCAGAAGCAGACCGATCACGGTCTCCTCGGCGCTGGCCGCACGCGGATCCTTCGCGGCGTCGGGGTTGATGCGATCCCCGAAATTTTTCACGGTTGCCACCGCGTCACGGCTCTGCTTGGCGGCGTAGGCGCGCGCCTGCTTGCCGCGGAGCTGCTCCACCGAATTTTTCAGCACCGCCAAGGGAAGCTCCAGCCGCGCGGACGCCTGCGCCAGATAGACCTCCCGCTCCACCGCCGACCAATAGGAGGCGATGAGCGTACAGATCTCATTCGACGCCTTGATCTTGTCGGCACCAATGCTGAGGTCGTACCTCGCATACACCTGCTCGGCCTTGTGGTCAAAGCCCGTACGGCTCTGCTCCAGGGTTTGGCGGAAGCGGTCGGCACCGAATTTACGGATGAACTCGTCCGGGTCCTTGGCTCCGTTCAGCTTCAGCACCCGTACGTCGATTCCAACCTCCCCAAGCATGCGCATCGCCTTGTTGGCGGCATTTTGCCCGGCCTCGTCGGAATCGTAAGAAATGATCACCTTTTTGGTATATTTGGAAAACACCCGCGCGTGATCGGCTGTGATCGCCGTTCCCAGCGTTGCCACCGCGTATTCAAAGCCCGCGGCGTGCAGGGCGATGACGTCCATGTAGCCCTCGCACAGGATCATTTTCTCCGCGCAACCGTTTTTCGCGAAATTGAGCGCAAACAAATGCTTGCTCTTTTTAAACGCCGCCGTATCCGAGGAATTCAGATATTTGGGCTTGCTGTCGTCCAGCACGCGTCCGCCAAAGGCCACGATATTGCCCGCGGGATCGATGATGGGAAACATCACGCGGTTGCGGAAATAATCATATGCGCGGCCGGTTTTCTGGCTCCTTCCGCACAGACACGCGGCAATCAGCTCGTCCTCGGTGTACCCGAGCCGCCGCATATGGTTGGTGAGCCCGCCAAAGCCGTCGGGCGCAAAGCCCAACCCAAAATGCTTGACGGTGGCAATGCTCAATCCGCGCTCCTCGTGAAAATACCGCATACCTGCGGCACCGATCTGCGGATCGAACAAACAGCTGCGGAAATATTTCGCCGCCTCCAGATTCATTTCCATCACGCGACGGCGTGAGGGACCCGCGTTGGGAACGGCAGCCTCGCTCTCCTTTGGAAGCGGGATCCCGGCGCGCGTGGCAAGATACTCCACCGCATCGGGAAAATCCAGGTTTTCCGCCTTTTGCACGAAGGTGATCGCCGATCCCCCCGCGTGACAACCAAAGCAGAAAAACATTTTTTTGGTGGGAGAGACCGAAAAAGACGGGGTTTTTTCACTGTGGAACGGACATCGTCCCATCAGATTGGAGCCGCTGCGTTTCAGCTCCGTATAACGCCCGATCAGTTCCTCAATATCGGTCCGATCCACAACCTCCTGTATAAAATTTTCGGTAAATCTCATGCTTTACAATCCTTTTTCAGTTACTCCACACACGGGGAATAAACAACTCCTTGTAGGTTTCAATGGCGTAACGGTCGGTCATGCCCGAGATAAAATCGCAAACGCAACGCTCAAGTCCGTCGCGTTCGATATTTCCGCGGTACAGCTCCGGCATTTCCTCGGGATGATGCCGGAAATGGGAATAGAGCTGCGCCAACAGCTCCTTGGCGCGTCCGTCCTGCGCCTTTGCCACGGGATTGGTGTAGACCGCCTCAAACATAAATTTGCGCAAGCGGTCGGTAGCCTCTTGGATTTCGGGGATCATCGCAATGCGATCCCGATCGGTGCTGGCAGCGATAACAGCCGACACCATGGTGTTGATCCGCTTGCTGTGCGTCTCTCCCAAGGTCTCGCGCAGATCCCTCGGAATATCCTCGGTCTGCAGGATCCCCGCGCGGCAGGCATCGTCGATATCGTGATTGATGTAAGCGATCCGATCGGCAAATTTTACGATCACGCCCTCCAGCGTGGACGCCATGCATTTGCCGGTATGGTTCACGATCCCGTCGCGAACCTCCCAGGTCAGATTCAACCCTTTGCCGTCGTTTTCCAGCTTTTCCACCACGCGCAGGCTCTGCTTGTAATGCGTGAAATCCGCAGAATAAAGCTCCTGCATCGCGGCCTCTCCCGAATGCCCAAAGGGCGTGTGGCCCAGATCGTGTCCCAGCGCGGCGGCCTCGGTGAGGTCCTCGTTGAGACGGAGCGCGCGCGCAATGATCCGCGCGATCTGTGTCACCTCCAGCGTATGCGTCAGACGCGTGCGGTAATGATCCCCCGTGGGTGCCAGAAAGACCTGGGTCTTATTCATCAGGCGACGGAAGGACTGCGAATGGATGATGCGGTCGCGATCGCGTTGGAATTCGGTGCGCATTTCGCTGGGCGTATAGGGCAGATCCCTGCCGCGCGTATTCGCCGTCAGGAAGGCATGGGGAGAAAGGGTCTGCTTTTCCCTCTCCAAAAACAGTTCACATACGGAAGACACGGTATCACCTCCCAAAGAAATTTCTTGTTTCATCTATAATATACGCCAAAAAACCGCAAAATACTTTTTTATCGATCGTTTTTTTCAAAAAAAAGCGAAAAAAATGAAGAGCCGACCTGAATATCCGGGTCGGCTCAAAGCACTGACAAACCCTGTTACAAAACAACGGGGCGTGAAATAGCACAAAGCGGTTAGCTGCTTTTCTCTTGACGATATAGGCGCAAGAGAAAAGCTCGCAAAAGAGAAGCGCCAAAAAGGGGATTTCGCCCTCTGCGGAGGGCGAGGAGGCTTCCGCAGCCTCCACTGCGCCGCCTTTTGAAAACGGCGGGCGAAAACGTTTCGCCGTTTAGACAGCGCCGATTCTTTTGCCGGCTCAGCCGGGCGGTTGCTTTTGAGGATCAGGTCTTTTCCTGCTCCGCCGCGTTTCTGGCGTTTTGCCGCATGATTGCGCGCTTTGCGAAGAAGGAGATCCCCTTCTCCAAGAGATTCAAAGCAAGAATGATCAGCGAAACCAGCGCGGTTCCCTCAATAAAGGACTGTGATTCCAGCTGCGGAATCAGGAGAGAGAGCGGCATGGTGCGGAAGTTCATCAGGAACGATACCGCGGAGATCGTGATCATCGCGTTGACGAAGAAGTAGCTGTACATTTCCACGATCGTGTAGGTCGTGCTGGGCACGTACACCGAAAACAGCATCCGCATGCGGCTGATGCCAAGCGTATGCGCCACGTCCTCCAGGTTCGGATTGAACTTGGAAAGCGAGTTGTAGGCCATAAGATAGGGAGAGGAGAAAAAGTGAATGACGTTTACGATCACCAGAATCAACAGCGTGCCGTAAAACGGCAGTGAGCTGAAGGTCATCACATAGGACTGACCCAGCACCACGCCGGGAATTGCCAAGGGCAGCATGCTGATAAAGTGCAGCAGACGGTTGGAAAGCTTTTTCCCGGCGCGCGCGGTGCAGTAGGCCGCAAAATAGGAGAAGCAGGTGCCGAAGAGCGCGGTCAGAAGCGCGATCGCGATCGAATTGACAAAATACATGCCGATGCGGTTGGATATCAGCTTTTGCACGTTATCCAGGGTAAAGCTCATGTCAATCGGATACTGTTTGACAAAGCTCAGGCAGGCAAATGCCACGATCGGCAAACACATAAGGAAAAGCGCAAGCGCCAGAAACACATATGCGCCGATATCCCGCGCTCGGTTCTGAGCGATCTGAAACGTTTTGGTAACCGTGCTGACCGAGCCCACGGAGTTGCTCTTGCGCAGGTCCATCAAAAAGGCAATGATGGCGGGAGCCAGCAGGATCACACCGATCACGGCGCCGTTGGAAAACTCCATCATGCCAATGACCTCGCGGTACATATACACCGGCAGCGTCATCACGGTTCCGCCCGTCATCAGCGGAACGCCGTAATCGGTAAAGACCATGGTAAACACCGCCAACACCGCCGAAACGATCGTTTGACGCATGGAGGGCAGCGTAATGGTGAGAAACATTCTCCACTTCGACATTCCAAGCACCTCGGCCGCCTCGTAGGTGGTAAAGTCCTCGTATTGCAGGGAATCAAAAAACATCAGAAAGGCCACCGGAAAGGAATAGAGCACCGAGCCCATGACGATTCCGCAGTAGCCGTACAGCTCGATCTGCAGGCCAAGCAGATTGGTGAGCAACCCATTGTCACCGAACAGAAGCACCAGACCCATTCCGTGCGAGATACTGGGGATCAGCATCGGGATCGTGAACAGCACCACCCAAACCGATTGGAAGCGCACACGGGTGCGGTTGAGGACGTACGCCAGCAAAAACGCCAGAACCACCGAGATCACCGTGGCGATCACCGTGGTGAGAAAGGAGTTTTTGAGCATGGGCAGGAAGAGCGCGGAGGACACCACTTCCTTGATATTTTCGCCGCGAATCTGCGAAAAGAGCATCACGATCGGCAGCACCACCGTGATCAGAAGATACGCCAGCAGCAGATATTTCAAAATACGGGAAGAATTCCGTTTCATTATGCATCCCTCCCGGTGTAGCGCAGCAGATCCAGATATTTTTTATCCAGCTGCTCCACCACGAAATCCGATACGTATTGATTTTTGGGATGCTTGTAGATCTCCAAGGGCGTATCGATCTGCTCGATGTTGCCCTCGTTCATAACCATGATTCGATCGCTGAGGAAGAAGGCCTCCTCCTGGTCGTGCGTGATAAAGAGCATGGTGGCGTTGAATTTCTTCTGAATCGTCTTCAGCTCTTTTTTCATGATCTCGCGGTTGGCAACGTCCAGCGCCGAGATCGGCTCGTCGAGCAAAATGATATCGGGATTGGTGGCCAGCGTTCGCGCAATGGCCACACGCTGCTGCTGACCGCCCGAAAGCTGGTTGGGCTTTTTGTGGATCTGATCGGTGAGCCCCACCTGCTCAACGGTCCGCATCGCGATCTCGCGTGCCTGCTTTTTGGTGTCCTTGCGCAGGGTAAGCGCATATTCGATGTTTTCCAGCACCGTCATGTTGGGAAACAGCGCGTAATTCTGGAACACGATCCCCATGCCGCGATCAATGCTCTTCAATCCCGAAATATCCTTGCCGGACTTGAGGATCTCGCCGGCATCGGCCTTTTCCAGACCGATCAAAATGCGCAGGAGCGTGGTCTTTCCGCAGCCGCTGGGACCGAGGATCGAAAGAAATTCTCCCTCGTACAGATCAAACGATACGCGGTTCAGCACCGTTTTGCCGTCATAGGACTTGCTCAGATCGCGCACCGAAAGCTTGGTATTCAATACTTCCATAAAGCCAAAAGCCTCTCTTTCTCGGTAATCAGTTGGATCCCGCTCATATCGGCGTAAACGATATCCTGCGGATACCCTTCGATTTTGTTTACCTGTCCCTCGTAAACGTTCTCGGGAGAAAAATTCTCCTTGTCGTATACCAGAAACTCGTTGATGATAAACTGATATACCTCCACGATATCCCGATCGGTCTCGCGGCCGTTGAGCATTGCGGTACCCGTGAGGGAGTAGGGCGAGCCGGTTTCCGGAAAAATGATCTCAAAGGGCTGCCCGTCGTTGATCTCGTTGACCGCCTGGAAGGTCAGCGCCAATCCAATGGCAACCTCTCCCTGCTTGAGCAGCTTGATCGGTCCCGAGCCCGATTCGGTAAACTGCTTGATATTGCTGTAAAGCTTGTCCACAAACTCCAGGGCGCCGTCGGTACCCATGGTATTGGTCCAGGATTTGTAGAAAAAGTATCCCGTACCGCTGGATTTGGGGTCGGGCATGGCAACCAATCCCTTGTATTCGGGCTTTAACAGATCCTCGTAGGTTTTGGGAGCCTCCAGACCGTAGCGAGCCAGCACCTCGGTGTTAACGATGATCGCCCCCGCCTGCTTCTCCCAGGTCACCCAGCGGTTTCCGTTGTCCGCAGGCGTAAGCCCTTCGGTATACGGAAGCGTGCTGAGCCCCGAAATATCGGCCAGCTGATCGGAGATCTTATTCATGTAACCGGTTTCCAGTCCCACCAGAATGTCGATCTCGGTTCCCGGTCCCTCGGCAAACACCTTTGCCGCCGCTTTTCCCGTGGACATATACATCACGATGATGTTTTTATCGGGAAAGCGCTCATTCAACTGCTTTTGCAGCTCGTCGTTCCGAAACTGCTCGGAGGACGCGCAAATCACGATGCTCTCTTTGTTGCCAACCGAAGCAAGTCCGGCAAACACCAGGGTAAGCACCAGCAGAAGGATCAATCCTTTTTTCATACCGTTACCTCTTTTGTATTGAAAATCAGACGTCATAGGTCTTGTCGATCGCCTTCAATTCGCGGAAGGTATCGATCTCCACGATGTCCTCGTCAAAGCACTCGCAGATCTCCACCGTGTAGTTTTCCTTGCGGTATTCCAGGGGAACCTGCTCCCAGTAGCGTTCCTTTCCGCCCGGCGTTGCATAGACCTCGGGAATATCCTGGGACAGCTTGTGTCCGTCGGCCTCGCTCCAGTAGGAAACCCCCACCATCTGCCAGCAGTTCTCGCCGCCCACCTTCTGACGAACGATCACGCCGTTTTCCACCTCAAAGCACCAATCGTCGGTCCGTTCTTTTTTAATAGCAAGGAAATCCGAGCAATAGTGATACTTTTTGATGATCTTGGGGTTGGAGATCAGAAGATCGGCCTCAAAAACGTAGGCGTTGGAGAGCAGATAGCGCGCCACAAGCGAGCTGGAAATGTTGTTGGCCTCATTGTAAACGGGGTTTTCCAAAAACTTAATCATCGGATACTTATAAAGCAATTGGTCAAACTGCTCGGAGAGATAGCCGCGCACGATGTAGATCTCGTGGATCCCCGCCTCCAGGCAGGCATCGATCAGCGTATCGATGATGCGCTTTCCGTGCACACGCACCAGGGGCTTGGGCGTATTGAAGGTAATGGGCACCAGGCGCGAGCCGAATCCGGCGGCGATGAAGATGGCTCTGCGAGCACGGTAGGGCTCCAATGCGGTCAGTCCCGCGTTGGTGATCCTTCCGTCACTGACGTACCCGCACTCCATCAATTCCTTCACCGTGCGGTTGATGGTTCCGAGTGAATAGTTCGTCTCCTTTTCCAGATCTCTCTGCGTCAAAGCCTCCTTTGCGGTTGCCAGCGCTTCCAGAATTGCAAACTGTTTTCTCGTTAATTCCATGGTCTATCCTTTCTTTTGTTCCATTGTATCGATTTTTATTTGTTATTTGGAACAAAAACCGAGCGTTTTTCAAAAGCTTCGGCTTGCAAATTACAAACACAACATGGACGAATTATAGCACGATTCTTCCAAAAAGTCAAGTATTTTCTCGGAAAGCACGCCGAAAACCGCAAAAAAAGAGGGACAGAGGGCGTTGATTTCTCCACCCTCTGTCCTAAAGTTCATTTTTTTGCATTCGCTTTTCAAAAATGAACACTTTTATACTTACACTATCCCAACAGCACGTCGGTGACCAGCATCACGCAAAAACCGACGAGCAGGGCGTAGGTTGCGCCGCGCTGGTGTCCGTGCGCGTGCGTTTCGGGAATCATCTCGTCGCTGATGACGTAGAGCATGGTTCCGCCCGCAAAGGCCAGCGCAAACGGAAGGATCGCCGAGGCAAGGCTCACCGCGAAATATCCGATCAGCGTTCCGATAACCTCCACCAGTCCCGTCATCATGGCAAGCGTCAACGTCCTTCCGGGCTTGACGCCCGCCGCCAGCATCGGACCGATGATCACCATCCCCTCGGGGATGTTTTGCAGCGCGATTCCGCCCGCGATCAGAAGCGCCTGCGAGGTGTCTCCCGACCCAAATCCAACGCCTGCCGCGATCCCCTCGGGAAGATTGTGAATGGCGATCGCCGTCACGAACAGCAGCACCTTGCTCAGATTGGAATTGCGGTGTGCCTCCCCCTCCCCGCCGGCCAGGCGGTGCAGGTGCGGCACAAAGCGGTCGGCCAGATTGAGGCAGAGCGCGCCCACGAAGATCCCCGCCACCGTGATCAGCAACGCAAGGGGGCCGTTTCCGCCATACTCCAAGGACGGCACGATCAGTCCCAACACCGCCGCCGCGAGCATCACACCTGCGGCAAAGGACAGTACAATATCGGAAAATTGATGCGAGATCTTGCGAAAGGCAAAGCCGATCCCGGCGCCCAGCACCGTTGCTCCGCCCACACCCAGCGCGGTCAGTAATACCAGATCCATAACGTCTCTCCTTTTTGTCTGAATGGAAAAGCCTCCGCAGGGGCGGCCGTCAACCGTCCCGCGGAGGCCTTCGAGCGCTTATGCCTCGCTGAAGTTATCCTTACCTACTCCGCAAAGGGGGCATTCAAAGTCCTCGGGAAGGTCCTCAAATTTGGTGCCGGGCGCAATTCCGTTGTCGGGATCGCCCACTGCCTCGTCATATTCCCAGCCGCAAACGTCACATACATATTTTTTCATGGTTCATTTCCTCCGTATTTGTTTTTTTGGATCAAAGCACCAGGGACGGCGCCGTGTAAACTCTGGCCGCCAGCTCCTGATTGAGCATATACAGGCTCTTGGGATCGGAACCGAACAGCTCCATTTTGGTGATCATATCGTTGGCATTGGTCTCCTCCTCGCCTTGCTCCTTCACAAACCAGTCGAGGAACTGCATGGTGCGGAAATCGCGCACGTCATAGGCCGCGCCGTAAATAGCGTTGATCAGAGAGGTCACGTATTCCTCGTGCTCCAGGCCCGCCTTCAATACGTCCATGTGGCAGGAAAAGGTCTTGTCGGGCTTGGCGATCGCCTCCAGCGTCACGGGCATATTTTCGTTTTGCAGGTAGGTGTAAAACAGCATGGCGTGGTCGCGCTCCTCCTGCGCCTGGATCATATACCAGTTGGCAAAGCCGTCCAGCCCCACCGCCTTAAAGTAATTGGAAAAATCGAGGTAGAGATATGCCGAATAAAATTCCTTGTTGATCTGCTGATTGAGCAGCTCATGTACCTTTGCGTTCAACATCGTTACAAACTCCTTTTCTATTTATTTACTGTACGTCTGTTTTCCACAGGCCGTGAAGATTGCAATACGCGTATACGGCGATCGGCTTCTCCTCCGTGAGGGTAAAGACCACCGTGGGCTCGCTTCCGGGCGCCAGGCATTTGCGCTGACCGCCACGGTCGGTTTGCAGGTAGATCCAATCGATCTGATGCTCTTCGGTCATCGGATGGGCCACCGAGCCAACCGTTACCGTTACCTCGTTCCCCTTGACCGAAACCACCGGAATATGCTTTTCGTGGCTGGCTTCTACTACGCCTGCCTCCAGCTTGGTCATTTTTTGTCCGCAGCAGATCAGCGGAACGCCCGCATCGTGGATCATTCCCACCAGATTGCCGCAATGCTCACAGATATAAAATTTGGTTTCACACATGGTAAAATTCCTCCTGATTTCAGTAATTAATAATATTATAATGAATGAAAAACCGATTATTTGATCTCTTCAAAGTCCGAGGCGCCGTGCTTACAAAGCGGGCAGATGAAATCCTCGGGAAGCTCCTCGCCCTCGTAAACGTATCCGCAGATCTTGCAGACGTAGCCTTTTTTACCGGCCGTTTCGGGCTTGGGCTTTACATGGTTCTGATAATAGGTGTAGGTCATGGTCTCGCGGTCGGAGATCACTCTCGCCTCGGTCACCGAGCAGATAAACATACCGTGGGTGTCGAGGTCGACGTATTGCTCCACCTTGAGTGAAAGGAACGAATTGATATAACGCGGCAGGAACACCAGCCCGTTATCCGAGCGCAACGGCTCGCAATCGGCAAACTTATCCACGTTTCTGCCGCTGCGGAAGCCGAAGGCCTCAAACACGGAAAACGGAGCGTCCACCGTAAGGCAATTGATGTTCATTTTTCCCGTTTGCTTGATGACGTGGTGCGAATAGTTTTCTTTGTTGATGGTCACCGCCAGGCGGTTGGGCGTGTTGGTTACCTGCGTAACCGTATTCACGATCAGCCCGTTGTCCTTCTTTCCGTCGTTGGAGGTCACCACATACAGTCCGTAGCCGATATTGAAGAGCGCGGTGAGATCGTTCTTGTTTGCGGTGCTGTCCTGCTGTGCCAGATACTCGCGACAGAGCTCCTCCACCAGGGAATTCAGCTGCGCCACGCTATCCTCGTTCAAGGCAGACAGGATCTTGACCGCGGTATCGGTAAAGGTGAGGTTTTTGCTCTTTTCCAGCATTCCCCGCATGATCTTTGCCGCCATGGGAGCCCAGCTTCCGTTTTCGATCAGGGCCACGGTGCGGTTGCTGAAATTGCGCTCGGTGAGGTGATCGATGAATTCACGCATGAAGGGAAAGATATCGGCGTTGTAGGTAGTGGTGGCCAACACGAGCTTGCTGTAACGGAAGGCATCCGCCACGGCCTGTGCCATATCGGTGCGCGCCAGATCGTGTACCACAACCTTGGGGCATCCGTTGGCCTTCAGCCCTTCGGCAAGACGGACCACGGCCTTTTTGGTGTTTCCGTACACCGAGGTGTAGGCGATCACAATGCCCTCCTCCTCGGGCTGGTAGCTCGACCAGGTATTGTACAGGCCGAGATAGTAGCCGAGATTTTCGGTAAGCACGGGGCCGTGCAGAGGACAAACGGTCTGAATGTCAAGCCCTGCCGCCTTTTTGAGCAACGCCTGTACCTGCGCGCCGTATTTTCCAACGATGCCGATATAGTAGCGCCTTGCCTCGTCTGCCCAATCCTCCTCCACGTCCAGCGCGCCGAATTTTCCAAATCCGTCTGCCGAAAACAGTACCTTATCGGTGCTATCGTAGGTTACGATCACCTCGGGCCAATGCACCATGGGAGCCGCAACGAAGGTCAAAACGTGTTTGCCAAGGCTCAGCGTATCGCCCTCGCCCACCACGGTCTGCCGCTCGGGGAAATCGGTGCCGAAAAAGTTTTTCATCATGGCAAAGGCCTTGGCAGAGGAGACGATCTTTGCCTCGGGATAGGCCTTGGCAAAATGAACGATGTTTGCCGAGTGGTCGGGCTCCATATGCTGCACCACCAGATAGTCGGGGGATCGGGTTCCGAGCACGTTTTGAATGTTATCCAGCCATTCGTGCGTAAATCCCGCGTCTACGGTGTCCATAATGGCGATCTTTTCGTCGAGAATCGCGTAGGAATTATACGCCATCCCATTTGGAACCCGGTACTGGCCCTCAAACAGATCGACCTTATGATCGTTGACGCCGATATATTGGATATCGTTTGTGATCTTCATCTTTCGTTACCTCTTTTTTTACTGTATGCTATTATTATACCAATCCAAATCGGAAATTTCAATACGTAAGGAAAAATTCAATCCAAAATTTTTCCGTCGGTGGAAACCGTGATCACCTGCCACGGAATGAATTTTCCACTTGCCTGTAAGGCTCTCTTTACCGCGTGTTCAATGCCGCCGCAGCAAGGCACCTCCATGCGCACCACCTTGACGCTTTTGATATTGTTATTGGAGAGGATCTGCGTCAGCTTTTCGGCGTAGTCGCCCTCGTCCAGCTTGGGGCAACCGATCAGCGTGATGTGGTTGCGGATAAAGTCCTGATGGAAGCTGCCGTACGCATACGCCGTACAGTCGGCGGCGATGAGCAGATTGGCGTTTTCAAAATAGGGAGCGTGAACAGGCACCAGCTTGATCTGGCAGGGCCATTGCATCAGCTGACTGGGAACCGATACCGTTCTTCCAACCGACGCCGCGCTCTCGCGCCGCAGGGTCTTGGACTGCGTGCCGGGGCAACCGCAAGAAGGCTTTGCCGGAAGCGCTCTTTGCTTGGCCTCGCGAACCGCCGCTTCATTATAGGCAGGCGCCTCGCGCTCCTCAAAGGAGATCGCTCCGGTGGGGCAAGCGGGGAGACAGTCGCCAAGTCCGTCGCAGTAGTCTTCCCGCGTCAGCATAGCCTTGCCGTCCTGCATCTCGATCGCGCCCTCGTGACACGCCGCCGCGCACGCGCCGCAGCCGTTGCATTTTTCTCGGTCGATCTTGATTATTTTTCGGATCATTTTGCAATTCCTCCTTGCTTTTCTGGCACTATTATAGTATAATAAACCCGGAAAGTCTGTTGAATTTTCAACAAAAAGGAGAAAAAATTGAAAAAATATCTGAAAATTTTAAAAAAATGTCCGCTGTTTGCGGAAATTGAGGACGATTCCCTGCTCCGAATGCTGACCTGCCTTGGCGCAAAGGTGGAGGAGTTTGATAAAAAGTACACGATCCTGGCGGAGGGCTACCCTGCCACCTACATTGGCATCGTGCTTTCGGGCTCGGTGCAGATCGTTCAGGTGGACTATGACGGCAACCGCAGCATTCTCTCGGAGCTGTCGGCTCCCGACGTCTTTGCCGAGGCCTTTGCCTGCGCCGAGGTACGGGCGCTTCCCGTTTCGGTCATCGCCAACGAGCCCTCACAGATCATGCTGATCGATTGCAACCACATCCTGCACACCTGCGAAAACAACTGCGGTTTTCATCAGCAGCTCATCTTTAATTTAATGAAGGATCTCGCCACCAAGACCATCCTGTTCCACCAGCGCATCGAGGTGACCTCCAAGCGCACCACGCGCGAAAAGCTGCTCACCTACCTCTCCATGCAAGCCAAAAAAGCCAACAGCCACAGCTTTGAGATCCCCTTCGACCGTCAGGAGCTGGCCGACTACCTCGAAGTTGATCGCAGCGGCCTCTCTGCCGAGATCGGAAAGCTCAAAAAGGAAGGCGTCCTCGACAGTCAAAAAAATCGGTTTGTACTGTATTGATGAACCACTGCTTTTCGCGGGGGGAAGGGAACCTTCTTGAGCAAAGGCTTTATTAGCGTAATATTTTTGTGGGGAAAACTTTTGGAAAAGTTTTCCCCACACCCCTTTCAAAACTTTCCGCACATCTTTCTTGCTAAATTGGTTCGTTTAACGCGCTTTATATATGCATTGGCT
>JAFVOP010000030.1 GCA_017505745.1 Clostridia bacterium | reverse complement strand
GAGCATAAGCTTCATTAACGTATTTTTTCTGGGGAAAACTTCATGAAAGAAGTTTTCCCCAGACCCCTTTCAAGAACTTTACGCACATCTTTCTTGCTAAATTGGTTTGGTTCGTGCGCTTTATATATGCATTGGCTCCCGCGAGCACTTTGGGACCCACGACCCAAAGTGCTCCAAATAGTTAGTTTTGATATAGAAAATATCCTATTTTACGTTAACGGAGCTTTTGAAAATAAAATCCCCTCTCAGTCGCCCTACGGCGCCAGCTCTCCCGGTGAGAGAGCCTTTCATGATTCCTTAACTGAATGACATTGCATCTGCATATTTTTCTTATTTCTTGATGTTGACGTCCAGCTGATTGAAGGGAATCTCGATACCCTCGGCCTCAAAACGGTTGTTGAGCGTTTCGAGAAGATCAAAATTCACCGTCCAATAGTTCTTGCTTTCTACCCAAACGCGCACGGTGAAATCCAGCGAGCTTGCGTTCTGCTTGGACAGGCGCGCAAAGGGAGCGGGATCCTTGAGCACCAGCTCGTGCTTGTTTGCCTCCTCGAGCAGAATGCTCTTGACGCGCTCAACGTCGGTGCCGTAGGCCACCGAGAACACCAGATCCACGCGGCGGGTGTCCTTGGTTGAGTAGTTAACGATGTTATCCCCCATTACGGTGCCGTTGGGAATGGTGATCACCTTGTTATCTCCCGTGGTGAGAACGGTGTAGAAAATTCCAACGTCGCTCACGGTTCCCGAGTTGCCGGCAACCTCCACGAAGTCACCCACGCGGAAGGGGCGCAAAATCAGGATCATAATGCCGCCCGCAATGTTGCTCAGGGCGCCCTGGAGCGCCAGACCGATGGCAACACCGGCAGAAGCGATGACCGTGATGACCGAGGCGGTGGGAATGCCGAAAATGCCGATGATGATTACCACCAGCACGATATAAAGCGCGGCGGTAACAAAATGCGACAGAACAGTGACCACCGTTTTATCGGTTTTTTGCGCAAATTTGCTCTTGGTGATCAGCTTTACGGTCCATTTGATCAAAAACCGTCCTATAATCAGGACGAGGATAGCGGCAATCAGCTGTTTTCCAAACGCGATCGCCCAAGCCAAAAAGGCGTCTAAAAATTCTTCGAAGGTCATGTTTTTTCTCCTTTTTTTAATTTTTCATTTGCAATCAGGTTGCTATCCAAATTATAGCATAGTTTGGATGAAATGTAAACAGGTTTTTGCTTGGAAAGCTTCTTTTTTTACGATTTTTTCACAGAATTGATCTTGGCTTAAAAAACGCGGGAAGCAACCGCGTTCCTTGCACCTCGGTTGTGATAAATCGGTTGACAAAAGAAGGGAAATGATGTATAATGGGTATAATGAGAAGGATGGAAAATCCGTCCGAAACGCAAAAGGAGGCGCGCCATGCTGTCTGCATCTTACAGCGCAGGGCTGTGCGGGATCGAAGGCTTTCCCGTTACGGTGGAGTGCAATCAAACGAATAACCTGGAGGGCTTTGAGCTGGTGGGGCTTCCCGACCTTGCCGTGAAGGAGGCCAAGGAGCGCGTGCGCACCGCCTGCTACAACAGCGGGTTTCCGTTTCCCTATTCCCGCATTACGGTCAACCTTGCTCCCGCCGACCGCAAAAAGGAGGGCTCGGCCTTTGACGCCGCCATTCTTGCCGCGATCTTTCACAGCTCGGGAGTGATCCGCCGCGACGTCTCTTTGGAAAAACGCTGCATCGTGGGCGAGCTTTCGCTCTCGGGCGGCTTGCGCGCCGTGCGCGGGATCCTTTGCATGTGCGTGGCGGCCAAGGAACACGGCTTTACCGAATTTTACGCCCCTGCCGCAAACGCCTACGAGGCAGCGGCCGTGACCGGTATCCGCGTGTATGCCGTGAACAGCATGCGCGAGCTGGTGGCCCACCTCAACGGAGAAGCGCCGTTGCGCCCTGTGGAATGCGATCGCAACGCCTTTTTGGACGCCACAAAGCGCGATACGGTTGATTTTATCGACGTGCGCGGTCAGCAAATGGCAAAGCGCGCAATGGAGATCGCCGCCGCGGGCGGCCACAACATTTTGCTTATCGGCCCTCCCGGCACCGGAAAATCGATGCTGGCCAAGCGCCTGCCCTCCATTTTGCCGCCGCTCTCCTTTGACGAGGCCATTGAGACCACCAAGATCCACTCGGTGGCGGGGATCCTTCCCGACGGCACGTCCCTGGTCTCCTCGCGTCCCTTCCGCTCTCCGCACCACACCATGAGCCCCGTGAGCCTGGTGGGCGGCGGCGTGACCCCCATGCCCGGAGAGGTCTCCTTGGCCGACAACGGCGTGCTGTTTCTGGATGAGCTCCCCGAGTTTCCAAAGCAGGTAACCGATGCGCTCCGCCAACCGCTGGAGGACCGCCGCGTGACCATCACGCGCGCAAACGGACGCGTGACCTTTCCCTGCTCCTTTATGCTGGTGGGGGCGATGAACCCCTGTCGGTGCGGCTATTTCGGACACCCCACACACAAATGCACCTGTCGCATCGACGACGTCAAGCGCTATATTTCCCGCATCAGCGGACCCATGCTCGACCGCATCGATATTCAGATCGAGCTTCCCTCGCTCTCCTATGACGAGATCTCTGCCGAGGACCAAACCGCCGAGCCCAGCGCGGTGATCCGCGAACGCGTAACGGCGGCACGCGCCTTTGCCGCCCGACGAATGGAAGGGCAGGAGCATCGGGTATTCTGCAACGCGCAGCTGGACGCCGCGGGAATCCACGCCTTTTGCAAGCTGGACACCGATGCCTCCGCACTGCTGCGCGCCGCCTACGAGCGCATGGGACTCAGCGCGCGCGGCTATGACCGCATTCTCCGTGTGGCGCGTACCATTGCCGATCTTGCCTCCTCCGACCTCATCCGCGCCCCCCACGTGGCCGAGGCCATCCAGCTTCGCAGTCTGGACCGCAAATATTGGGGATCCTGAATCATCTTTTTTGCACATAGGTACTGTCATGAATTTGAAAAAATATATCGGAAACCGGGCGTTTTACAAAAGCCTTCTTGCCGTGATGCTGCCGATCCTCGTTCAAAACGGGATCACCAATTTTATCAGTCTCTTGGACAACGTGATGGTGGGACAGGTGGGAACCGAGCAGATGTCGGGGGTTTCGATCGTCAACCAGCTGTTGTTCGTATTCTACCTCTGCATCTTTGGCGCGATCTCGGGCGCAGGACTGTTCAGCGCGCAATTTTTCGGAAAAGGTGACCACGAGGGTGTGCGCCATACCTTTCGCTTTAAGCTCTACTCCTCCCTGGTGCTCTACGCGCTGGCCATGGGCATCTTTCTTGCGCTCGGAGAACCGCTCATCGAGCTTTATCTGCACGAGGGCGGGGAAACGGGCGACATTGCGCTGACGATGCGCTATGCCAAGGAATATCTTGCGATCTCCCTGATCGGCCTGCTGCCCTACACCGTGACCCAGATCTATGCCGGCACCCTGCGCGAGACCGGACACACGGTGCCGCCTATGTTGGCAGGAATTCTCGGCGTGCTGGTCAATCTCTCGCTCAACTACGTCCTCATTTTCGGAAAACTCGGCGCTCCGACCCTTGGTGTGGAGGGAGCGGCCATTGCCACCGTGATCGCGCGCTTTGCCGAGGGCATCGCTCTGATCCTGTGGACGCATGCGCATCCCCAAAAATGTGAATTTATCAAAGGCGTTTATCGCTCCTGGCGCGTCCCCTCCGCCCTGATGAAGCAGATCCTCCGTACGGGAACGCCGCTGCTCCTCAACGAAACGGTGTGGGCGGCAGGCCAGGCGGTACTCCTGCAATGCTACTCGGTGCGCGGCATCGCGGTGGTATCGGCCATGAACATCACCAATACGATCTTCAATACCTTCTCGGTGCTCTTTATGGCGGTGGGCTCTGCCGTAGCGATCCTTTTGGGACATCAGCTCGGTGCGGGACGCCGACAGCAGGCACGCGAGGACGCGACGAAAATGATTGCCTTTTCCCTGTTGATGGGTTGCCTGACCGCAGGACTGGTGGCGATCTGCGCCTCCTTTTTCCCCAACCTGTATAACACCACCGACGAGGTGCGCCGGCTTGCTACCCAACTTACCTTGGTTGCGGCTCTGACGGCGCCGCTTCACGCCTACCTGCATTCTACCTATTTCACCATCCGTTCGGGCGGAAAGACGCTGATCACCTTTCTGTTTGATTCGGGATATGTTTGGGCGGTAAGCGTGGTGATCGCCTTTACACTTTCCAACTTTACCGCAATTCCCGCGGTAACGGTCTACCTCATCTGCCAGTTGGCCGACCTTCTCAAGGCCCTGCTCGGAACCCTGCTCGTGCGAAGCGGAACCTGGGCCAACGATATCACCAAGATTCCCAAACACGGATAACCCGTGTTTCCCTCTCGCTCGATTTTTCCAAAACAAGTGCGGAAAGTTCTTGAAATGGGGTAAAACGTGCAAGCACGTTGGGGAAAACCTTTCCAAAAGTTTTTTCCACAAAAATATTACGCTGACAAAACCCTTGCTCAAGAAGTTTTCCCAAAAAAACAGGAGATCATTATGACAGAATTATTATCCCGCATCTTTATCAAAAACCGTGACCGCGTGCAGGATCCGCGGGTACGGAGCGCCTACGGCACGCTGGTGAGCATTACGGGGATCGTGTTGAACCTGATCCTGTTCGTAGCCAAATTTTTGGTGGGCACGCTGTTTGGGTCGGTATCGATCACGGCGGACGCGGTGAACAATCTTTCGGACGCAGGCTCGCAGATCGTGTCTCTGATCTCGTTCCGCATTGCCGCAAAGCCGGCGGACCGCGAGCATCCGTTCGGGCATGCACGGATCGAATACGTCTCCTCGATGATCGTGTCGTTTTTGATCCTTCTCATCGGCGTGGAGCTGCTCCGCGAATCGGTGACCAAGATCTTTTCTCCCCAGCTTCCCGAGCGCAGCTGGGTGGCGGTGGCCGTGCTCGGCGGCTCGATCCTCGTCAAGCTCTGGCTGGGACTGTTCAATCTGCGTATCGGCAAGCGCATTGATTCCTCAGTGATGCGCGCAACTGCCGCCGACAGTCTGTCGGACGTAGTCTCTACCTCGGCGGTGCTGATCTGCACTCTGATTCTGCTTCTCTTCCCCGAATCCAATCTCAATTTGGATGCATACGTGGGTGTGGGCGTGGCGATCCTCATTTTGGTGGCCGGCGTCAAGATCTTGCTGGAGACGAAAAACTCGATCCTCGGGGAAGCCCCCTCCGATGAGATCGTCAAGCAGATCACGGCGTTGGTGGAAAGCACCCCGGGCGCGCTTGGGATCCACGATCTTACCGTGCACAACTACGGCCCCGGGCACGTGATCGCGGCATTGCACGTGGAGGTAGACGGAAAGGTGAACGTGTTTGAATCGCATGATATGATTGACAACATCGAGCGGACTCTACGGCGCGAATACGGCATTGAGGCCACGATCCATATGGATCCCATCGTCACCAATGACGCCCTGCTCAACGCCCTGCGTCCCCAGGTGGAGGCCGCGGTGCGTTCGATCGACGATCGCCTGCGCATCCACGATTTCCGTTTTGTATCGGGCTCCACCCATTCCAATCTGATCTTTGACGTGGCCGTTCCCTTCGAGGTGGCACTCTCGGATGACGAGATCAACCGCGCCATTGCCGATAAGATCAGCCGCCTGGATCCCTCTTATTTCACCGTGGTTACCGTGGATAGAGAGTAACACTTCCAAGGTTTCCCCTCCCCCTTATACCAAAGAAAGGAGCTCCCGTTGGCACCCTATCAAAATTATCCAACCGAATGCTATCCCGATCTGCGCCGGCTTTATCACGCGGTGGCCGAGCGTTACGGCGACAAACCGCTCTTCCTGCAAAAGCAGGGCGTATCCTACACCTCTTACAGCTACCGCCGCTTTGAACGGGAGGTTGATGCGCTTGGAACCGCGCTGTTTGCGCGCGGTCTGGACGGTGGCTGTATCCTGCTCCTGGGCGAAAACTGCTACGAGTGGGCACTCTCCTACATGGCCGTGATCTGCGGTGTTGGAACCGTGGTCCCCGTGGATGCAGGCACCGACGCCGATACCCTCGCCTCCCTTGCCGCACACTGCGAGGCCGTGGCGGTGATCCATTCCAAAAAATCCTCCGCCGCTTTGAAAAAGCTTTCTCCGTCGGTGCAAAAAATTTCATTTGACGCCCTGCGCGAATGGATCGAGGAGGGCGCGCTTCATTTGGAGGGCGGTGACCGCTCTTTTCTCGACGCCCCCCTGGATCCGCACGCCATGAGCGCGCTGCTCTTTACGTCGGGCACTCACGATACCCCCAAAGGCGTCATGCTCTCGCACCGCAACCTCTGCTTCAATCTCTCCGAGATGTGCAAAATGATCTATATCGACGAAAAGGACACCTTTCTTTCGATCCTGCCCCTGCATCACATCTACGAGTGCGCCTGCGGCTTTCTCTGCCCGCTCTCGCGCGGCGCAACGGTGGCCTTTGGAGACGGCCTTCGGCATCTCACCCACGATATGCGCTGGGCGCGTCCCACGGTCATGCTCTGCGTTCCGCTTTTGATCGAAACGATGCATCATAAGCTTCAGCTGAACATCCGCAAGCTTGGCATGGAAAAACAGATCTCGCTTGCCGTACGCGCCAGCAATGCCATTGCGCACGAGCCCTTGCGGATGCAGGCCAAGCGCAGGCTCTTTCCCGAGATCCACAAAAGCTTTGGCGGACGGCTGCGTATGCTGATCGTAGGCGGAGCCTCCACCGACCCTGCGGCGATCCGGGGGTTGCGCGAGCTTGGAATCGCCGTTCTGCAGGGCTACGGACTCACCGAATGCGCGCCCATCGTGGCCTTGAACCGCGATACCTTTTACAACGATCGCGCCGCCGGTCTTGCCACACCCGACACCCTGCTTGATATTTACGATACCCAGGACGACGGCACGGGTGAGATCCGCTGCAAGGGCGACCACGTGATGCTGGGATACTTCCGTGATCCCAAACGCACGGCGGAGGTGATCCGCAACGGCTGGTTTTATACCGGAGACCTCGGACACCTGGACCCCGACGGCTTTTTGTTCATCACGGGGCGCAAAAAGAATATGATCGTCAACCGGGACGGCAAGCATATCTACCCCGAGGAGCTGGAGACTTTGCTCTGCGACACGCCGTTTGTCAAGGAAGCGGTGGTGGTGGGTCTTGTGCCTCCCGGTAAGCGCAGTCCGCGCCTGATCGCCGTGATCCATCCCGACTATGCGCGCATGGAGCGCACCTACGGCAAGCGGTTTACCCGGGCGCAGCTTGGTTTGGAGCTGCGAAAGGCCGTGGCGCAGGTAAATGCAACCGTTGCCCCCTATAAGCGCTTGCGCGACTTCCTGATCCGCACCGAGCCATTCCCCAAAAACACCTCGCATAAGATCAAGCGACAGGGGATTGACGAAGAGGCGTTGCGGGAATACTCCGAAAAGATAAAAAATCTAACGTAACAGAAAAACGCTGTTTGATCCCCTTTTTCGGGGAACAAACAGCGTTTTTTATTCTTCGCTTTGGTCCATAATGTGAACCGGCGTTTGCTCCAGAGTGGCACGGCGGCGTTCCCGCTTGCGCTCCTCAATGCTTTTTCCTACCAGCTCCACGCGCACGCATCGCCAGGAGCCGCACAAAAGCAGCTGCCGCTTCATGCGGCGGAGCATGTATTCGTTTTCCACGGTCATAACCGCCTTTTCCTCCCGCTTTCCAAGCCCAAACGCGCCAAATCCCAGCGTTTTGAGCGAGGCAGGCGCCGCGATCTCACAAAGTCGCGGTGTATCGGCAAAGGCTTTGGCTCCAAGCTTTTTCACGCCATGCTCCAGCGTGAGCGTCTCCAACCGCGCGCATCCCGCAAAGGCCTTCTTACCAACCGTTTGCACCTGCGCGGGCAGCGTCAACTCCGTGAGCGCCGAGCAACCGCGAAAGGCGCCGGCAGAGATCTCGGTCACCGAATCTGAAAGCACGATGCGCCGCAGAGAAAAGCATCCGCGAAAGAGCGAAGGAGCAAGCACGGCCAATCCCGGCTCCATCTCCACCGCCTCCAGCTCGGTGCAATCGGCAAAGGCCGCGCGGCCGATCTCCCGAAGCGAAGCGGGAAGCCGGACCTCGGTGAGCGCGTTACATCCGCGAAAGGCCTCTTCCCCGATCTTGCGCAGCTCTCGTCCAAACGTGAGATTCCGGAGAACGCGGCAATTGGCAAAGGCCCGAGCGCCGATCACCGAAAGCAGCTCCGAGGACTCCACGCGAGACAGGCGCACACAATGCTCAAACGCCCTGCCGGAAAGCCCCGTGTTGGTCTCGCGGGAAAGCTCTATCGTTGCCAGACGCCGACAACCGCGAAAGGCCTCGGTTTTGATGGCGGACGCCGTGGAGGGCAATCGAACTGCTTCCAGCCTCCACTGTCCGCGAAACGCGCGCTTGCCCACAGCCACAAAGTCGGCCTCCGTCAGGTCGGCCGTCTCCTCCCGCGACTTCCATCGCAGCAGCTGCCATTGCTTAATTTTGATCAGAGGTTGTTTCAAAAAAGGGAGCATTGGTTTTCACCCCGTTTCCTGTGATTTGTGCGCGCTGCTCACACCCGTGAAGGGCTCGGTAAGGAGCATAGCTTCCAGACAGGTGGTGCCGTCCTCGCCCAGCGTGCGGAAAAAGTAGCCACCGCCCTCGCGCTCCATGCGGTACACGCGGAGCGTATGCCCGTATGCCGCCTCGTGAAGAAACGAGAGCGAGATGCCGGTTACACGCAATCCGCGAATGGACGGTGTGAAATCACAGAGCATATTGGGATAATGCGTGTTGTTCATGTGGCCGTTGTAATCGATGTCGGAATAAACGATCCTGCGCTCTCCCACAAGCTCCATCCCCGCCAAGGCGGGCAGGCGGACACGCGCCGATACCTCCGCCCCCAGCGGCAGCTCGGGCTCAATGTCATACGGAAAGGCTGTGACCGGCAAGAGCTTGTGTGCGCAAAGATCCATCAACGCCCATACCGAATAGGCCTCTGCCGCAACCTCCCCTCCCCGCAATACGCGGAAGCAACGGACAAACGAAAGCCCACGGCTCTCGCATACCCAGGTCTCCACGTCGATCTCATCGTTGGCAAAGAGCGGGAGATAGATACGGATGGCAATGCGACTGAGCAAAAAGCCCAATCCGCGCCTGTCGCGCAGCTCATCCAGGCTCATTCCCGCCGAGATCAGATGATGGTTGGAGGTCTCCTCCATATACATCAGAAGATGCGACGGCGTCATGCATCGGTTGGCATCGGTATCGTGCCATTTTACGGTATAATGCTTGGTATATTTCATTTTTTATCTTTTCTCCGGATTCGGAAAACTTCACGGGGTGTCGCGCGATTGCGCGACACCCCGCTTGTTCCATTTATGGATTAGTTTTCTTTTTTCTCTTCCTTGGAAGGAGCTTTTTCGGCTTCCTCGGTAGCCTCAGTGGGCACTTCCTCGGTAGCCTCAGCGGGCACTTCCTCGGCAGCCTCAGCGGGCACTTCCTCAGCAGCCTCAGCGGGTGCCTCTTCAGCAGCCTCAGCGGGTGCTTCCTCGGCAGCCTCAACGGGTGCTTCCTCGGCAGCCTCAACGGGTGCTTCCTCGGCAGCCTCAGCGGGTGCTTCCTCGGCAGCCTCAGCGGGAGCCTCTTCAGCAGCCTCAACAGGTGCTTCCTCAGCAGCCTCAGCGGGTGCTTCTTCAGCAGCCTCAACGGGTGCCTCCTCAGCAGCCTCAACGGGTGCTTCTTCAGCAGCCTCAACGGGTGCCTCCTCAGCAGCCTCAACGGGTGCTTCTTCAGCAGCCTCAACGGGTGCTTCCTCG
>JAFVOP010000029.1 GCA_017505745.1 Clostridia bacterium | reverse complement strand
GGGGGTCCTCCACACCGTCCGCAATGACGAAAAACGGAGCTTCGCCGCGGTCAGCGGCAATTTCGAAAAGCTGATCCAGTCTCCGGGAATCTCAATGATCACTCCCCGATAGGAGCATTCGGCCGCTGACGGACTGGTTTGAGTCAACTCATTGTAATCGTAGTCCCAAACGTGCACGGTAGAGAGATACGCTGAACGCTCTGCAACCGAGCCGTCGTGGTTTGTGGAATACGAAGGATAGATCACGGGGATCGAGATACCCTCTCCAATCCTCAACCAATCCTCGTCCTTCCCCTCACCGATATAGGTAAGCCCCGCTTCTCCGCGGTAGAAGCCCACGTACAAGTGGTTGATCGAATTCCCTTCCAGCTCCTCTTCATTCTCAATGCAATACCGCTTTGTGTATTCCAGGAGGAAGTCAAGCTCTCTCTCATCTCCAATGCGAACCACGTGGCCGCCCAGCGTTTGCGCAAATTGCTCCGCCAACACCAGCGACGAGGTGCGCAATACGAAATAGGTGGATCCGGTTTCGGGATTCTTTACGGGGGACATGGGATACAGGCGGTTGGAGCGGTTGTACTTGCTCGAGATCGAGAACTCCGACGTCAGATAGGTTCTGTCATTGATCTGCGACTCCACCAGTCGGTAGTTCTTCAAGAAGACATTGTCCTTGTAGGATTCCACCGACCAATCGCTGAAATTCAAGCCGCAGCTGTCAAACAGGTTGCCCTGCAGCTTCCCGGAAACGTACAGGCGGTAATCGTAGTACATGAAACGGTAGCCCAACTCGTAGAAGATCGTATTGGTGACCGTTCTGGCCGACACGTTGGGAGTTACATAGCTTGGATACCATCTTCCGTCCATATCCTTCATCATCGTATACATCGCATCAAAGATCATTTGCGTAAAATAGCAATGATCAATGGTAGTGACCTGAAGATTGGGATTGGCCAGGTTGCAATATTCCAGCGTGGATTTTCCCTTGTTCCGGTTAACGATCTTAACCTCCATTCCGTACATGGAGCCCGAGGTAAAGATCTCTACGGGATCGTTCTCGGTTCCCTTTACGATCAACTCGCCGTCTACGATCAGCTGCGCTACGTCGGTACCCGCATAGAGCTCTTTGCTGTAATCGCCCCAAAACTGGATCTGCGTACCGGGCTCTACCGTAACGGTAACGCCCTGATCGATCAGGGTGCTTCCCGAGATAATGTAATAGGTATCTGCCTTCAGCGTCATATCCTGCACGATCTTGCGCGGCAGCTCCACGCCGTGACGGACCTGCGCCGTAAAGCTATCCCCCTCAAAATGGTAGGATTCGGTCTCTTCTCCCTCGGTATAGCTCTCGCAATCGATTACTACCGAGAAGGTCAGATACGCGTCATTGGGGGTATTCTCCGCAACGGTGAACATAAAGGGATCGGAAATGCCCGTAATCACGCCTTCCGAATTGTAGGAGAAGCCGTTGGAGGCCGTCATAAAGGTTCCGATGTCTCCGTATTCCACCGTATCGGTGATCCAGGTGACGTGCGGGTTGAGAGAGGCGTCCTCACTGTTCATAGCCGCGATCAGCTGCACCTTGGTCTTTCTTGCCTGGCCCCAGTGGTTACGGATCAAAACGCCCAGTCCAATGGTTTCGCCCGCATCGATGATTCCGTCTCCGTTGTTCTTCTCGGAATAGGCAACGTCATCAAAAATGTAGTAGTCATAGTAGGAGACGTCGGGCTCGGGGATCACGGTCAACGCCTGATACGCGTTTACCGAGATCGGGTAGACTCCGTAAAGTCCCATTCTTGCCATTTCTGCGGTTCCCACGATCTGCCCCATGATAAATCGCGTGGAATACTCGGATTTATCACTGTATTTTGCACGAAGCAAAGCGGCAACACCGGCTACGTAAGGCGATGCCATTGAGGTTCCGCTCCAGGAAGCGTAGCGGTCATCGGGAAGCGTACTGAAAATACGGGAGCCGGGGGCACTGACCTCATACTCCATAGAGTTTCTTCGAATCCCGTCGGTGTTGGAGAAATTTGCCACGTTTCCGGTTTCATCCTCTGCCATAACACCGATCACGAAATTATACGCTGCGGGGTAGCAGGGGCCAATCGTGTCGATATCCCCACCGTCATTGCCGGCTGCCGCAACCAGAACCGCGGAGCTATAGGCAATTGCAAGTGCATCCTCCATCATCGCCGCACGGGTATAGCTACCAAAGCTCATGTTGATCACGTCCGCGCCCATCTGTACGGCGTAATTGATGCCTTCCACGATATCGCTATCGTTAAAGAATCCGTCACCGGCCTTGATCGCCATGATCTGCACGCCGTGAGCAACACCCACCATACCCATCTGATCGGGTGCGGCGGCAATAATACCCGCCACGTGGGTTCCGTGTCCCATATTGTCCATGGGATCGCCGTTGGAATCATAGATACTGCCGATCGTGGAAACGCCGTGAACGTCATCGGTATATCCGTTTGCATCGTTGTCCACTCCGTCACCGGGAATCTCCCCACTATTGACCCACATGCTGTCGCGAAGATTGGTGTGCTCGTAGTCCACACCGGTATCGATCACGGCAACCACAATGTTTTTCAGATTTTCTCTCCAGCCGTTGGTGTCAAGATACTCCCAGCTTTTCAGAATGGGATCATCCAGATACCATTGCTTTTCCACCAGAGGATTCGTTTCGGCATCAGGGAATGCCGTGGTCTGACGGATGTAGTTATATTCGGCATCCAACACGTAGGGGACCTCCGCAAAGGAAAGCGCGATATCGGTTGCCTTTACGTCGTCCTTCAAGCCGGCCACCACCTAGCGGTAGGGCTCCTGCGCCCCCACCGACTCCATCGCCTCGGGAGTGGTTACGTCCACTACGGTGCGCAACAACACCACACCAAGACCTACCAGCTCCTCGGGAACCGGAGATAACGCCGGGGCATCCTCGGGAAGCTTGAGCAATATCGTACTCTCATCCACCTGATCGGCGTGCTCCGAATATTGATGCTCCTTGATCGATTGGAAGGGCTCATAGGCATGCGAGCCCGATTCGGAGGAGGATTCCTCCTTCTTTTCGCTGCTAAGAATGCCGGATGCCTTCAGATCCTCGGCCAGCGCAGCAAACGGAACGACCGCCAGCACGTCGAGCATCATTGCAATCAGCAAAACAACGGAAAGCAGCTTTTTCAGTACGTTGGTTTTCATGATGATTCTCCTTTGGTTTGTTCGGATCCTTCGTCGGATCTCTCGGTATCAAACGTCTCATGAGAAAGAGTCTCTTCCGTACATTCCGGCACGGAAGGCGCGGATTCCTCCGCGGGGACTTCGGGTAACGGTTGTTCTTCTTCCTCCGCAAACAACGCCATCAAAACAGCCTTGTTCTTCTCCTCCCATTCAGCCTTGGAAAGAGGTGCGGGCGGAGCCTCCTCGGGAGGTGTCGGCTCGGGTGCCTCTGTGGGTGTAGGTGCCACCTCCACGGGGTCGGTCTCGGGCACCGCCTCGGGTGGCACTTCCTCCGCGGTCGCCACAGGAATCTGCGCTTCTGCTTGCTCTGTTTCGGACGCCGCGGTGTCCTCCGCCTTCTCCTCGAATTGCGATGTGGCCGCTTGTGCGGGTGCTTCGGGAGGTGTTGCCTCTTCCGGCATCTGTTGCGGCTCCTGCCTCGGCAGGATCGGTGCGGTAGACGTTTCCGTGACCGAACTCATAGGCCCAGTTTTAGGCAACGTCGTTGTTTTCTTTTTCCGCATCCACAAAACGATCAAAATTGCCGCCACGACCGCAAGGATCGCTCCAACGATCAATCCGATCAACAGGAAATCAGGCCCCTTTCGCAACTGCGAGATCGGTTCGGCTCGGGTTGCTCCGCAGGACAAGCAGGTATACTGTCGGCTGCCCTCGGCCTCTGCGGTCGGCTCCAGGATCACCCGGCCCTCATCCCACGTATGCGATTGGACAATCGTATGACCGCATGCACAGATCGCAACGTGATTGCTCTCGTCCCGTGACTCGTACGTGTGATACACATGTGCGGACGTAGTGGGGATCTCTTCGTCCCGGGTCTCTCCGCACACACATTGGTAACGGCGGTTTCCGGGAACGGTATGCGTGGCAGGCTTGGTAACCGTGCTGCTCTTCCATTCGTGCGGTTGAACGATCGCGTCACCGCATGCACAAATCGCGTTATGGTTTTGTTTGTCGCACGGCTCGTAGATTTGATACGTATGCTCGGGCGTTGGCGGAATTTCTTCGTCTCTCTCCTCTCCGCACGGGCAACGCAAACGGCGGTTTCCGGGAGCGGTATGCGAGGGGTAAAGCGTCACCGTGCTCTCCTTCCATTCGTGCGCCTGCTCCACCGAATCTCCGCACGCGCAGGTCGCGCGGTGTAAATTCGCATCCAAACGCTCATAAACGTATTCGTGCTCGGGAGTGGTGGGGATCTCCTCGTCTCGGCTCTCTCCGCACGGACAGCTCCAGCGGCGGTTTCCGGGAACCGTGTGCGAGGGCTCCTGCGTCACGGTACTGCTCTTCCATTCATGCGAAAGCACCTGTGTGTCACCGCACGCGCAGGTTGCCCGGTGGGTATCGGAATCCAACCGCTCATAGGTGTATGTATGCTCCGACAACGTGGGGATCTCTTCGGTCTTTTCGCCTTTGCAGATCGAACAGGAGTACCGGATGCTTCCGGGAACGGTATGCGAGGCGGGGCGCTCCACCACCCCCGCATCCCAAATATGCTCCTGGTAGAAGTAGCGTTGACAATTGGCGCATAACCGTCCGTGGCGGGTCTCATCGGTCATAGTCCAATCGCCAAAGACGTGCTCGCAATGAAAATACACGGTTCCGTTGGTCAGGCTCACGGGAACATCTGATCCGTTGCAGATCACCTCTGCGTGAGTGATTTGAATCTCGGTGGAAAGCTGTATATTTTCTCTTACCGTTTGAAATCTTAAAATTGCGAGTGTTCCTGTTTTTTCGGTCGGCTCTCCCCAAACCCAAACCAGCACATGGGGATTTACGTCCTCCGTTTGGCTCGATTCAAACCAGCCTCCAAGCGACTGATTTTCGTCAACCCTTACCAACTGTAGCGCGGACGCATCGTAGGCAATTTTGAGCTTGATCGACGTCACGCCGGGATTGGCATCCAGTAGGATCTTTACCCTGGAAGAACCGTCCGCGTCCACGTCAACCGTTTCAATGCGGATCTGCACCTGCTCCTCTTGTGCCGAAGCCGGAAAGACGGGCAAAAGCAAGAGCAACAGCAGGACCGTACATAGAAGTCGTTTTCTCAATATTATACACCTCTTTTCTTTTCTCCGCAGGCAAATAAAAGCCATACGGGAGAAAGAAATATCTATCCATCTTCATTATATCATGGCAATCTCTGCCTGTCAACTTCTTTTTTCCGATTTCAGGAACTATTTTGGAATTGCCCCGACACTTCCGCATGCATCGCTGCGCTTCCCTTCGCGTCAAAGAAAAAATGCTCCGAAAACCGAAAAAGGGGATGCGTTGCATCCCCTTTTCGATTTGGTGGAAACAGCAGGGCTCGAACCTAAATTTGCGCCCTTCCTTCTGATTCGTCTTTCCCTTCTTGGCGCAAATTCCGGCAAATCTCCGATTTGCGAGCTTCTCGCCGCATATGTTCCGTCAAATCGAAAAAGGGGATGCGTTGCATCCCCTTTTTCGATTTGGTGGAAACAGCAGGGCTCTGAACCTAAATTTGCGCCCTTCCTTCTGATTCCTTTTTTCCTTCTTGGCGCAAATTCCGGCAAATCTCCGATTTGCGAGCTTCTCGCCGCATATGTTCCGTCAAATCGAAAAAGGGGATGCGTTGCATCCCCTTTTCGATGTGGTGGAAACAGCAGGGCTCGAACCTGCGACCTCACGGATGTGAACCGTGCGCTCTGACCAACTGAGCTATGCTTCCTTTCAAGCGGTCTTTATTATATCACACCTTTTTTCAAAAATCAAGCCTTTTTTCATTATTTTTTTGTTTTTTTCTCAACTTTTTTTGAAAGTTAAAACAAGTTTTTAACTCCCAATTGTAAAAAAAATTATTTTTTCAAAAAAAGACTTGCAATATGGAATAGAATATGATAAATTATAATATATTATATGATACGGAAAGGCACTTCTATGAAATCTTGGATCGCGATCAAAAAATGGCTCAGTGGCGGATGCGTCTATTTTACGGTAACCGCGCTGCTCATTCTCTTTTTTAATTTTGCCGCGCTCGGAACCGTGAAAGACGCGGGAAATATCAGCATGTATTCGTTTCTTCTGATGTTCCCCTTCGGTCTCTGCCTCTCGGCAGCGGGAATGCTTTTGGGCGCAGAAGGTCTTTCGGCCTGGGTCCGATTTCTCTCGCACTATCTCATCACCGTACTTTCCGTCTTTCTGTTTTTGATTCTTCCCTCCGGGGCCTCGGCAAACAGCTCGTTCTATCTTGTGATGTTTGCTCTGCTCTCCGCTCTTTACTGGATCCTGTTCGGTTTTGTTGCACTGATCCGTAATCGCGTACGCCGCCTGATGGAAGAAGACTAATCCTTTTCAGGGGACGTAACCATGAATCTCAAAACACAAACCAGGTTTCTTTCGGTTTTGCTTCTGCTCATTGCAACGCTCTCGGTGCTTTGCGTCCTCGGACTGATTACCCTTGGAATCCTGCACCTCACCGAGCCCGCGCCAGCAGAGACCGAAAGCGAAACAGAGACCGAATCCGACACCGACGTATCGACAGATCCGCAAGAGGTGTTTTTGGAAAGCACCGCGGATGCGGGTATGGCATATATTGATCAAATGATCTTTTTCGGAGAATCCACCACCTCACATCTTCTGGCGCGCGGCGTGCTCAGCGGCGGCACCGAGACCCACCAGGTATGGACCGATTCCAGCAATACGCGCATGCTCTCCTCCCGCATCACCTCCGAACCGATCGTCTATCCGCCTACCAAGGAAAGCCTGACCGTTGCCGACGCCTGCAAGCGCGAGCAACCCACCTATCTCGTGCTCTCCTTCGGGCTCAACGGCATCCTTAACTTTATCTCCACCCCCTCACAATACGTGAATAATTACGGCAAGCTGATCACCGCGATCCAAACGGCATCCCCCGATACCAAGATCATTTTGCAAACGGTGTATCCCGTTTCCAGCGCCGAGCATTTCGGCGTGGACGTGGCAACACTGAATGGCTATATTGAAACGCTGAACGGCTATCTCCCCGAGATCGCCGCCAAATACGAAAACGTACGCGTGGCCGATACCGCCTCGGTATTGCGGGATACCAACGGTCAATTGCTCCCCGATTACGACAACGGCGACGGCATCCATCTGACCGCCTCGGCGTACGAAGCGATCCTGCGCTATCTGCGCACCCATTCATGGGAATCACAGAAAGGACAGTCCAATTCATGAAACGCATTTTATTCACACTTCTATCCATCTCTCTGCTCTTCTCTCTCGTATCCTGCGGAGAAAGCGCAAATTATGCGGACGGTGTATCTGCCAAAGCGCTTTCCGACACCGCAACGGCAGCTTTGGGCGACGGCATTGCCTACCTGACCGCCGAGAACGGATTTTTTGACGATTACTTCGCAATGCCAACCTACGTCACCGATTCGTCGGTTCGCTTTGCCCCCGACACCAACAACCTCAACGAGTTTGGCGTATTCCACGTAGAAGCCGGAAAGGCCAACGACATGAAGGACGTGCTCAAAGAGTATCTTTCCGAGTGTTTGGAGCGCAACGGATCCTGGTACGATTCCTATATCGCGCAGGAGACCCCCAAGCTGCGCGACGCCGAAGTAATGGTATTTGGTAACTATGCGGTATATGCGATTGCCTCGAAGGAGGATCGCGCCGCCTTCTTTGACGCAGTGGAAAACGCGTTGAAGGTGGAATAAAACGGAATAAAAAAAAAAGACGGCTCCCCATGTTTGAGGAGCCGCCTGCTTTTTTATCATTATTTTAAGGAAGTTTTTTTGAAAATACATCTGCCAACAGCTCCTGAATCTCGTCAACATATCGGCTGGGAGCAAGTACTTGATAGGCTCTGTTTTGAGAAATGACGACAATTCGAGAGGAGAATATTCCTTTTGACACGGACAACAAATTATTATCATCTTGTTCATTCAAAGGTAATCTTTTCATATAACTGTTTTGTCCCGTGACGTTTACATAGTATTTCAGTGCCGAATCCGCATCTTCAAATTCGTATGCAAAAATCTCGTATTCTAATGCATCGGACTTAAATTTCATCCCCCAAAAATTATGATACGTCAGGTCTTTTAAGTCTTCATCTTCATTCGGCGTATCATATTGGTCTATATTGATATCAGACCGGTCGGCAGGGATCAACTTTTTGCACTCTTCAATGCTTTGAAAAACAAAGTAATTCCGTGGCAATGGGTTTAGGAGCATATAAGTTAACGAAACAATAACAATTGCCACAAATAAAAATGTGCATATAACTATCGGTGCTCTTTTCCTTTTCATGACAGATTCCCTCCCGGTTGTTTCGCAAGATTCACAATATACTCGCTTCGATAACAGCAAATTTCCATCCAGCGAGACTCCGCTCCTGTGAATGTCCCCTCCCGATAGCGTTCCACGTACGGTTGAAGAAATTCGGGCTCATATTTTGCAAGGTATTCCCCGGCATACTCAAATACAAACAGATTTCCCTCTTCCAGCAAATGCTTACACAGTTCGGTTACAATTGCATTGTTTTCGCACTGATTTAAGGAATCCACGCGGATAATGCGTGGCGTGATTCCATTTTCATAATAGCAAATTGCATAATGTCCGTACAAATAGACCTTACGCTCCTCCAATAAAAATTGAACGTACACCCCTTTACGGTTGCCCTTGCTTGTAAACACGCAATCGGGATCTTCTCCGGTTCCCTCAAACAACTCCGATGCACAGCCTTCCTTTTGCAATTGCACCGTTTCTACGTAGTGATATGCGTTTTCTGCAGAATGCTCCACATCAAATCCATGGAGCACCATTTTCTTTTCGATTGCATAATCAAAAGATCCTTCGGTTTCATAATTCCTGTGGAACAGGGGCTCGACCGTCCTTGTAAGAAGAACACTTTGCTGATCAAATGCAATTTTCGCAACACAAATAAATAAAAACAGTGCCAACACAAGATCACAACGCACGGATACTTGCAGCCAATTCCTCGGTTTCTCGCTGTTATCATGTACAATATGTGTCATATGAAACATGACCAGCGTACACAGAATGACAAAATCCACGACAAAGGTTTTTACACCGCTGAAATAATCCAGATTCCGACAAGCCTGCATCAAATGGGGAGACTCCACCGTGTACTTCAAATGCAATTCCTGTGTTTGACGGATCAATGACAGATCATAGCACACACCAACCCCAACTGCAAGCAGAATCAAACCGCCCACGGTCAGAAGGTGCCGCCTGTTTTTCCAAACGGCAGTATCCTTTCGTACGAACACTGCATAAGCAATCAACCAATAGGCAGCCGAAAGCAACCCCGTTCCAATATATTTCCATTCCACAGAAATGAGGCTGAACGACCAAATCACAACGTCCAACGCGCATTTGATACCAATAAATGCCACCCATTTGATCAAAAGCACCCGTTTGGAAGGCTCTCCCCCAAGACGAAATGCCCCCTCTCCAAACAGCGTTTTGTTTCTTGCAAAGATTATGACAAAAAACCATGTGATCATGACAGTAAACAAAACATCAAAAACAATATCCGTTGCAGAATAAGAGCCATCCATACGGTGCTGATAATACGTGGTAAAAAACCACGCCAAATGCGCAACTACCATCAGCACGGTATTCTCGATCAATTTGGAAATTTTCATACAGCACTCCTAACAAAAATAATCGGTTAAAGCTATCGTAAGTATAACACATCTTGATTGAATTTGCAAGTAAAAAACAAAAAACTCCGCACTTTCACAGAATTCAAATAAAATCTACATAAGTGCGGAGAAGTTGTATTAACTTTTTAATTGATTGTAAGACAAATAAAATAGCAAAAATAATATTGTATATTGACCAATAACATCATTCAACAGAATTCCTTTTTCGTTCCAAAACTTTATAAACCGTATATTTTTGCAAATATGATATCGATGCTACAAAAAGCAACGAAACAATAATCGCCCCCAACCAAATAACCTCTTCTGAATCTCTATCATTTCGACCGATCGATTTTCCAAGTTTTAATCCGATCGAACCGCAAAGCAAAGTAAGGGTGCCCAGAATTGCTACAAGAGCACTATTCTGCTTGGCGTTTTTTAAAGAATACTTTTTATGCTTTAAATTCAAATATACTTTTATCTCATAAAAGACCAAGCAAATGAATAAAGCAATTAAAAAGATACCTATAAAGGATGGTTGACTGTTAAACAAAACACTCATTTCAAGGGACAAATAAAAAATAAACAAGCCGAGGTCAAAAAGTATTTTTGCATATCTATCTTTTTCTCTACGGTTGTAAACGAATAATGCTGTGTAAGACACTATGATTGTTAGTGATATCCATATATTAAGAAACGCCGTAAAAACACCAAACAGTGCCACCAAAACAAATATACAAACATTTCCTACAGCGGTATTGGTATTTCCTAAGTTTTCGGTACGTTTTTTTAGAGATATCGAATATTGGTAGAGTTCTTGTCTCATGAAAAGAATCCTTTCCTTTTATTCAATTATTAAATCTTCCCTGGTAGGAATTTCGCGCATACAGCAGTTTATCAATATCGTTGATCACGGTGGTCTTTTTACGGCTCCAAAGAGGAGCTAACAGGTCATCTGCCTTTCCGTCCCCCGTCAGTCTGCCGATCACCGTATCGGGCGGCAATAGCTCCAGCGCATCGGCCACCAAACGGACGTAACGGTCGCGGTCAAGGGGTTGGTATTCTCCGTTCTCATAAAGCTTGGCAAGTGTGGTTCCGCGCAAGACGTGCAGCAGATGGATCTTGACTTGGTCGGGATGGAGCTTCGCCACGTCGCGCACGGTTTGCAGCATCCGCGCATCGTCCTCCCCGGGGAGCCCCAAAATCAGATGCACACAGATCTGTATGTTCTTGCTTGCCGCGCGCAGGGCTTCATATCCACGGCAAAAATCGGCAAAACTATGTCCGCGATTGATACGCGCGGCGGTTTCATCCGAGGTAGTTTGCAGACCCAGCTCCACCGTAAGCACAGTGCGCTCCGAAAGCGCCGCCAAATAGTCCACCACGTCGGGCGGCAGGCAGTCGGCACGGGTGGCAATATTCAGTCCTACGACTCCCTCCTGTGCCAACGCTTCTTCGTAATATGTGCGCAAGACCGGCAACGGAGCGTAGGTGTTGGTGTGTGCCTGGAAATACGCAATGCAACGCGAAACGTCCCACTTGCGGGCAAACAACTCCCTCTGTACCCGAATCTGCTCGGCAACCGAAAGCTTTGCCTCCGGAGCAAAGTCTCCGCTTCCGCGATCGGAGCAGTAGATGCATCCGCCTCGGCCGCATCGGCCGTCGATATTCGGGCAGGTAAAGCCTACGTCCAAGGGGAGCTTGGCGCATTTGCCGCCAAACGTCTTTCGCAAATAATAGTCATACGTATAATACCGTTTATTCGTATCGCTATTGGGGAACGGATTCGTTTGCGCTTGTGTCACGGCTCTGCCCTCCTTTCTTCGTGACTTTTCGTGGGGAAACTTTTGAAAAAGTTTCCCCACACCCCTTCAAAACTTTTCGCACGTGTTTGATTGCTAAATTGCTTCATTTCGTGCGCGTTTCGCTTCGCTTCTCAATTTGAGCAACGCTCCAATTCTTGAAGAGAAATTGTCAACCAAAAAGCGCACCGCAGGAAGCAATTCAGCAACAAAAAATGCGAAAGTTTTTGGTAGAGGGGTACGGGGAGACCCCTTTTTCCAAAAAGGGGTCTCCCCGTAAAAAATCATTTCAAAATCTTCTCAATCGCAGCGATGCGAGCGCAAAGGGTGAGGATGTTCATTGCCTTTTGCAGGTCGGCCTCGCTTGGGAAGGTGGGCGCGATACGGATGTTGCTGTCGTCGGGATCCTTCTTATAGGGATAGGTTGCGCCAACGTCGGTCAGCTTCACACCCGCCTCGGCACAAAGCTGATAGGTGCGCTTTGCGCATCCCGGCTCCACGAACAGGCTGACGAAATACCCGCCCAAGGGCTTGGTCCAATGCGCAATGCCCGTATCGGCAAGGTCGCGGTCCAGGGTGTTCAGCACGATCTCAAACTTGGGACGGATCAGGTCGGCAAGCATCCTCATATGACGGCGGATATTCTCCGCGGATCCGAAATAGCGCACGTGACGCAGCTGATTGATCTTATCAAAACCAATGGTCTGCGCGCCAACGATCGGCATGATCTGCGCAAGGTTTTCCTCAGATGCCGCCATGATGGCCACGCCCGAGCCCGGGAACGAGATCTTGGACGTAGAGGCGAAATAAAATACGCGGTTGCGGTTTCCGTATGCCGAGCAAGCCTCAAAAATATCGGCAAGCGTATCGGCGCGGTCGGCGTACAGATCGTGCACGGCATAGGCATTATCCCAGAAAATACGGAAGTCCTTTGCCGCGGGTTTCATTGCGCCAAAGCGGCGAACGGTCTCGTCGGAATAGGTAATGCCGTCGGGATTGGAATATTTGGGGCAACACCAGATACCCTTGATCGAAGCATCGCTTGCCACCAAGCGCTCCACCTCGTCCATATCAGGACCCGTAGGCGTCATGGCAACGGGGATCATGCGGATGCCCAGTGACTCACAAATCGCGAAATGACGGTCGTATCCGGGCGCGGGGCACAGAAATTGGATCTTCTCCTCGCGGCACCACGGACGGTCGCTGTCGCAGGTTCCGTACAGCATCGCACGCGCAACGGTATCGTACATCAAATTCAGGGAAGAATTTCCTCCGATGAAAAGCTCCTTTTCGGAAAGGCCGAGCAATTCGGCAAACAAACGCTTTGCCTCGGGAATTCCGTCGAGCACACCGTAGTTGCGGCAGTCAAATCCGTTTTCGGTACGGCAATCGGCCGACGAATCGATACAATCCAGCATGCCCTGCAACAGGTCCAGCTGCTTTGCACCCGGCTTTCCGCGCGACAGGTCCAGCGAAAGGTTTTCCGCTTGACAAGCGGCATACTCTTGATTCAGTTGAGAAAGAAGTGCAGACAGCGCTTCCCGGCTCATCTTTGAAAATTCCATTATTATTTCTCCTTGCAACGGTTTTACATGACCCCTATTATATCATATTCCATTCCCAATTGCAAGATGTTTTTGCAATTATTTTGATAAGAATTGCATTTTTTGTGTTATTTTTCTGGGATTGCCCAAAAATCCGCCGTGATTTTTGCAAGTTCGTTTGGATTTCTTGCATATTGCAGATGTTCCCAGTGCTCCGGAAGCAACGGGCGGTAACGTGGGGACTCGTAGCGCTCGTCAATGAGTACGATCACGCCGCGATCGTCCTCACGGCGGATCACCCGCCCCGCAGCCTGCAACACGCGGTTCATGCCCGGATAAGTATAGGCATATTCGTAGCCGCTCTCCCGCGTTGTCTCGTAATACTCGCGCAAAATATTGCGCTCATTGGAAATTGCAGGGATCCCCGTTCCAACTACAATCGCGCCGATCAGCTTCTTTCCGGGGAGATCGACTCCCTCGGAGAAGGAGCCGCCAAGCACACAAAAGCCTACGCGCCAGGTGCGGTCCTCCACAAAGGCATTCAAAAACGTCTCGCGTGCAGCGGCGCTCATGCCGCGCGTTTGCACCACGGTTGGAATTTGCGCGTATTTCTCCGCAAACGCCTTATGCACCGCCTCCATATACTGATATGAGGGAAAATACGCGATGTAATTTCCCTTTTGCGCCGAAACGGTAGCGGCGATATAAGCCGCGATCTTTTTATAGGTGGAAGCGCGATCCTCAAAGCGCGTGCTCACCGACGGAACCGCTACCACGCAACAGTTGCGCGGATCAAACGGGGACGAAAGAGAGATACACACGGGATCTTTACCGCCCCCCAGAATGTCGGCAAAATAATCGGTAGGGGTTAGAGTTGCGGAAAACAGGACCGACGCCTTGGCACGCGAAAGCGCGCACTCCAAAATGTTGGAGGGATCCAGGCAGATCAAACGGACCGTGCGGCGGTCGCCCTCCACCTCTAAAAAGGTGAGGAACCGCTCGTCGTAGCTCTCGGCAATCAGCTCAAAGCGTTTGAACTTGGAGGCACAGGTATGCACGGCAGGCTCCAACGCATCGCCGTAATGGCTGCGCAACCATTTTTCCAGCGCGGCACGCGTTTGCGTGACCAATTCATGGAAGGACTCCATGGGATTGCGAAGGAGCGAGTAGCCCCTCTCCACGCCGTGCTCGTCCTTCTGGAGAGTATCGCGGCACAGGCGGCGGAAGCCGTGCATGGTAACGGCAAGCTTTTCCAGCGCGTTCCGCAAGGCCGCTTCACTTTCCGGCAACGCGCGCCACAGAGAAGTCACGTCAGACATCTGCAGCTCCGCCGAATACATCGAGCAGGTGCGGTCGCCAAGATTGTGCGCCTCGTCGATCAAAAAGACGTATCGGTTCTCCGCCACCGCCTCGGGCTCAAAATAGCGGCGCAGATAGACCTGCGGATCAAAGGCATAGTTATAGTCGCAGATCACGATGTCGCAAAACATCGAAAGCTCCAGTTGAAATTCGTACGGGCAGATTCCAAAGCGCCGGGCGATCTCCAGAACTGCATTGCGCGGAAAGCCGTTTTGCTTTTCGAGCGCATCGCACACGGCCGAACCGCAACGGTCGTAAAAGCCCTTGGCGTAGGGGCAATCGTAGGGGTTGCAATGGCGGGAAATGCCGGCGGGATCGCATTTTGCCTGCTCATTTTGGCAAACCTGCTCGCGGGCGGTGAGAACCACGGTGCGCAGATGCGAGCCCGCGCGAAAGATCTGCTCGGCGGCACGAAAGGCCTCGCGACGCGTGGACGCCTTTGCCGTAAGATAAAAGATCTTATCGCAATGCCCTTCCCCCAATGCTCGGACGGCGGGATAGAGCGCGGAGAGAGTTTTTCCCGTCCCCGTGGGCGCCTCTACAAAGAGCCGTTTGCCTGCGCGGATATCGCGGTAGCATTCGCGAAGCATCACGTCCTGCCCTTCGCGCACCGACGCATACGGAAACCGCCCCTCGTGTACCGAGGGAAGGAGCACCGTCTGCCGCTCGATCAGAATTCTGGCACGGTATTCCACACGCGAAAGGAGGCCGAAATAAAAGATTTGCAGATCCTTGGCGTTGTGATAGGTAGTAAGATAGCGCGTTCTGCCGTCCTCGGTGCAGTAGTAGGTCAGGCGCGTATGGATCCCCACAAGCTCCTTCTCGCGGCAGAGAAAGTACGCGTAGCATTTCACCTGCGCATCGTGCATAGGAGCGGGCGGCAGATCGAAGGCGCGCGCGCTGACGGTCTTGATCTCGTCCACCGTAAGAGGGTCGGTGCGCAGCACGCCGTCCGCGCGGCCGCTGACCTCAAACGCGAGATTATGGTACAGCGTGGTATTGGTGAGGGTCACCTCGGCATCGTACTGCGCGCCTGCCTCGGCCTGCAGCTTGCGATGCACCTTGGCCCCGATCTGTGCGCGCTCTGCCGAAAAGCGCTTCGTCATTCCGGGGCGCAGATCCAGGTCTCCTCCCAACAGCGCCAACGCGCAAAGCTCGGTAACGGACATGGTGACCGCCGCGCGCTCAATATCATATTTCATTGCGGTCACCTCCTTTGGTTTTTGGTGTTTTTCGGGAAAAACTTCTTGAGAGTAAGTTTCCTTAACGTGATTTTTTTGTTGGGGAACTTCTTGGAAGAAGTTCCCCAACGTGCTTGCACGTTTTGCCCCATTTCAAGAACTTTCCACACGTTTTTATTACTAAATTGCTTGCTGATATGCGTTTTATATATGCAATGCTCCCGCTACCATTTTGGTACAATTTCTCAAAGAGAAATTTTCTACCACAAAATGGTCCACAAGATAGTTTTGACAGAGGAATCTTTCTGTTTTTACGTTATCAAAACTTTTGGGAAAGAGGAGTCCCAACTTGCTTGCACGTTTTGCCCCATTTCAAAAACTATCTGTCGGGGGACAATATACCTTCATAGTGATTTGAGTCCATCATACAACTCATTAAAGGATTTCATCGTTTTGCATCTGCCATAAGATAGCTCTTTATTGTCTCCATACTGTAACAAGAAGCACTTCGTCAGTTCTTCCACCGTTTGCTCCAGCATGGTCATAAATTGAGTGTAAATGGTATTATACTCAGCCGTACCCGGACAATAGTGACCGTCAATCAATCCTTCCGTCAGTTGATCCAGCGGATACAATTTCAGATGCAATAATTCGTGAATTATCACCTCTTCCATGTTTTCCTGCTTTGGATTTGTGGCATTTAACATCAGAATGGCTTTCCTGTCGTCGGGATCCACCTTGAAATCTCCGGTTTTCCGAAAATTCTCATCGTCTACAAGCTCTAATTTGATATCCCAAATATTTTTTAATCTTAATATTTCAATCCATTTATGAAACAAAGGACTTATGGATTCGTACGTTAACATAACACCCCTCCTGCTTGTTTTTTTCGCTGGGTTCGCTTTTGCATTACAAAACGCATATCTCTACGACCACATGCTTTGAAAAACACACTCCCATTATAACACAAATCGGCAGAGAATACAACATCTCTGCCGAAATTTGTAAGCATCCTTATGAGAAGGCCTCACAAGTGCTGTTTTTGAAATCAAGGAATCAGCGACACACCGTAGAGCAAGATATTCCGCTCGGCCATCTCACTCGTTACCGTCATGCTCACAAGCTCGGTATCGGGCTTGAGGTCCACCGTAAGGGTGTAGATGCGATAATTCTCAAAGTTCTTGTTATACGAGAAGGTGATCGCCTTTTTGAGGATCGGGGAGATCGGGTCGATCTTCGAACCTGCAAACGTGGTGTTCACGGTGAGAAGCTCGTAGCCGTTGCGAAGCGGGGTCACCGTTTCGGTGCCGTCGGCATAGCGCAAAGTCAGCTTGGCACAAACCTCGCCGTACTCGCCGTTTACGGGATAGCCCATGGTATACAGGGCGTTGCCGAGTAACACAAGTTGTCTTCCCTTTCCCGTCAGCGGGATCTCCAGCCTGGGTGCCTTTTCGCTGACCACAAGCGGCTGTTGACGCGCGTCAAATTGCAGATTGCCCAGCGACGGACAGGACTGCGGCAGCTTGGGGCCGTAGGTGATATAGCGTCTCTTACGGTGCGGCAGCACGATGCTGGTTTGCGTCATGCGCGATTCCTCGGTGGCGTATTCCCACGCCGCCTGCTGCTCCTCGCTCGCCGTGGCGTCGGGGAGAGGAATTGCCACCGATTGGGTGGTGTCGGTCAATCCGTCGGGCTCCACCACCATGGCGGGCGCCAGCGGCACGGGCTCGGAGTTGATCTCGCGCAGGAACTTCTGGAACACATAGTAGTTTTCCTTGGGTCTGCGCTCCAGGGTCACCAATCCCTCGTACTGCACGCCGTCGACCGAAGCATCGGCGCGGTTGTACTCGTACATGTCGGCAAACGCCCAATAGAACATGCCCGCCAGCTTGCCCTCGTTCTTTGCCTGCTTCATGCTTTGGCAGAAGCGGCGGAAAAGCTCGGGATTATCCACCACAAACCAACCGCCCCACTCGGTAAAGATCAACGGTTTTCCAACAAACGAATCGAAGTGCTTCTTGATCGGAACGCGCACACCGATGCCGTTTGCCACCGACGTGGGATCGGTGCCATAGGGATGGAAGGTATAAAAATCGATATCGGCAATGTCAAACATCGATTTGGTCATTTCGATATTCATGCAGTTGGCGCCCGAGGCATAGCGATCGGGGTCATACGCGCGCGCCACCTTCACCGAATCGTTGAGAAACTCCTGGGTAAATTCACATTCGTTAAAGCTCATCCAGAATGCCACCGAGGGATGGCTGCGGTCGCGCAGAATGGTGCGCTTGAGAATCTCCAGAGCACCGCCCGTCAGATTGGGGTTGGTCAGATCCGACCACCACAGTCCCGGTTCCTCGCTCACCAAAAGGCCCATCCGGTCGGCCATACGGATCACGCGCTCATCGTGCGGATAATGCACCAGGCGCACAAAGTTCACACCCAGATCCTTGATCATGCGCAGGTCGCGCTCAATATCCTCGTCGGTGAGGGTATGTCCCTTCTCCGCGCTTCCCAGATCATGACGGCAAACGCCTGCCAAGAAGATCGACTCGCCGTTGAGATAGAAGCGTTTCTCGTCCATTTTGAAGGAACGGAAGCCAACCTCCATCGCCTGTGTATCCACAATCTCGCCGTTGATCTCCAAGGTCACACACAGATCGTAAAGATTGGGCGCGTCGGGAGACCACAAAGCGGGACGCTCGACCGAGAATGCCAGTTGATCGGTTCCCTCCGCAATTGCAACCGTCTCACCGTGACGGGAGAGCGTGGCCGTTACGCTGGCATTGATAGAAACCTTTCCCGCCAGCTCCACGGAAACCGTTGCGTCGGCACGGGTAAGGTCCTCCGTGAGGTTCTGACGGAACCACACGTCCGCAAAATAGGTCTCGGAGCGTTCCTCCAGATAGATCGCGCGGATAATACCGCCGTAGCAGCACCATCCCGCCACCATACCAAAGGGAGCGTAGATGTCCTTGACCTGAACGGTTACCTCATTTTCGTCCTTCAAAAGATCGGTAACATCAAAGGCATCGTGGCAATACGGCATGGTTTTGCCAACCACCTGTCCGTTTACCAGAACCGTACCCTCGTAATTGATGCCCTCGGTGCAAAGAAAGACACGCTTGCCCGGAGTTTTGGTCCAGGAAAAGCTGCGGTTGTATTCCGAGAATCCGCAACAGAAATAGGACCCCGGAACGCGGCGTTTGGTATATTCTCCATCGGGAACACGGAAATTCCACATGCCCCCAAGATCGATCCTTCGTCTGCAAATCAAATCTTTCATTTTGAGATCCTTTTTATTCATAAATTTTTTCGGCGTGTTTTTTTGCATTGGCAAACGCGCCAAGGAGCACCTGCTTGCCGTCATCGGGCGCAAAGCCGATCGGATGCTGTGTGCCGATCTTGCCCAAAAGCAGATCGCCGCAACGGCAAACGCTGCCGCCCAGTGCAATCATTTCAGGATGCAGAACTGCAAACAGTGTATCCATGGCAAAGGCCAGATGCGCGGATGCCTCCTCAAACAGCTTGGTTGCGATTGGATCCTTCTCCTGTGCCAGGCTTGCGATCTCGGCACAAGAAAGAGCCTTTCCCGTGGCCGTTTGGTATCGCTTTTCGATTCCCGAGCCCGACGCATACAGCTCCAGGCAGTCCTTATGCCCACAGCCGCAGAGCAGACCCTCACCCGGAACCGGCATGTGCCCGAAATCCGCGGCATTTCCGCGTCCCGTATACACGTCTCCGTTGATCACGATACCGCCGCCAATGCCGGTACTCAAGCTCATGTAGCAAAGCGAGCGATAAGCGGAAAATTGCGGCAGATTGGATACGCCCAAGGCGCCCGCATCGCAATCGTTAAGCAGAACGAAGGGCATGCCGAAGCGCTCGGAAAAGAGCCTGACGATCGGCACGTTTTCCCAGCCCATGGTCACGGCGCGAAGGATCACGCCGTCGCGCATGCTCAAAGGTCCGGGGGTAGCCAAGCTGCCAATGCGGACACGGTACGCGGGAAGGAACTCGGAGGCGCTTGCATACACACGCGCGACCAGATCCTCCGCGCCCTTTTCCGGCTCAGTAGGAAACCGACGGTAGACCAGCTCATGCCCCTCTTCATCGTAGAGGGCGTAAGCGGTCTTGGTCCCGCCGATATCCACGCAAAAAAAAGCGTTTTTCATATTATTTTGCCGCGTTGCAAAGCGCGGTAGCGGTTCCGTACAGACCGAAGCAGTAGATGTAACGGTCGATCGAATCCTTGATCTTCTTGATCACGTAGAATTCGGGATCCAATCCAAGAGCCGTGATATTCGCATTCAGAATTGCCAGAGCTGCCTTGACCTCAGCATCCTCCAGAGTGTAGTGACCGCACATGGAGGTGATCAGCTTTACGGCATCCGCATCCTTCATGATCTCTTCCACCGATGCACTTCTCTTCTCTCCAACCATCCATTTGCGCCAACGCTCGCCCTTCACGGCGTGCTCGGCAAGGATCGCGCGGAGATTGCTGCGGCGGCCCGCCTCTACGAACTTCTCCTCGGTGGTCACCAGCTCAAGCAGAGCCTCGGTCTCTACCAGTCCGAATTCGGGAGCCACGTTCATAGCGTCCAGACCGATCACGGGGTGCTCGAGCAGGATGGTGTTGGAGAGGTAATCTCCGTTGTGCTCCTTGAGCCCCGTTCCGTATTTGTGCGTGATATTGCTCAGATTGGTAGCCGTGGGGGTATCGTACTGCCCAACGTTGGAGGTCAGACGGGTCAGCGTACCGGTCTGTCCAACCACGAAGAGCGGCATGGGAAGCCCCTTCTTTTCAAGCACGTCCTTGAGCTTCTTGATAAAGTTCTCAAAGATCTGCGGATCGATCAGTCCGCCCAGCGTCTCTTCGGTTCCTACCTCGTACGCCAGCTCCTTCCAGCCGTTCTTTGCGCGCGCCTCCTCGATCTTTTCGATCAGGTAGACCGTGCGCTCCAATACGGTGGAAAGCGGAACCACGCCCTCTCCGCAGAAGGGATCCTTGGTGGGGTCGATGTGAAGCAGATCAAAGCCTGCCTCGGCATCGTCCAGGTAGGACTGCAGAGCAATGTCCATGGCCTCGTCCACGGGCAGCTTGTTGTTGCGCTCGGCGTCTCTCTGCCAAGGACCTCCGTGGTCACGGCAGAAATAGCAAAGTCCGTCAAAGCCGATCTCGTCGGCAATTGCGGCAGTGGTCTCCACGAAGCGCTTCTGGTCAAAGCCGCACACGTAGCCACCGCCAAAGCGGTCGCTGTCTACCTGATTGCGGCTCGCGATCAGAATCAGCGGGAAGTCCTTCTCTTTTGCCAGCTCCAGAGCGGCCTTGAGCAGGTTGCGGGACATGGGACCCACACCGATGTGTGTAAAATGCTTTCCCTGTTGATGTAATGTATTCGTCGCAGACATCATCTGCGTGATCGTAATCTTGTTGTTCATTGCAGCTGGTCCTCCTTGTCCTGCAGGTAGTTTTCATAAGGAATTTCTTTGAGCGGCTTGATTCCCAGCCACTTGTTCATTTCGGCAATCTCATCGGAAAGGTCGCCCCAAGCGATCGGATAGTGATGCTCAAATCCGCCCGCCAGAATGGTGTTGGTAAAGTTGAGCGCCGAGATCGGCTTGCCGTTGAGGCGCAGATCCTTGAGCCAGCCGCGGCTTCCGCAGTTGGAGGTCTTGGTGTTGCCAATGAAGTTACCCGACAGGTTGATGTAAGACTCCATATCTCCGCTGAAACGGAACACGGTTGCCGTACCGGGGTCAAACTCCATATCGCGTACCACGCCCGTGCCGCAGATCTTGCCCGGCTCGTGCGCCATACCACTGTAGTTTTCACCCAGCGAATATCCGGTGGTGCGGCAGAACTTCTTGGAAGCAGGGCCACAGTGCCACATCAGTACCGATTCGTCGGTCTCGTCAAAGGCCGCAAAGTCCATCAGGATCGTGCTCTCTCCGCTCAGCTCCTGCAGAGCCAGCATACTGATCGCACTCATGAGATCCCCCTCGCAAGCCGCAACGGTCTTGTCGTCGTTGAGCATACCGATGGTCGAGCAAACCGAGTATTTGTAGTCGTCCTGAAACTTGGGCCAGCAGGAGATAGCAATGGCGTCGTAGCCGTACTCCTCTACGAAACGGCGGTATGCAATGTACATCTTCAAGCTGAAATCGCAAAGGCCTGCCGCCGTGGGAGTCATTTTGATCTTTTCGCGCGTCAGCTCGTCGCGGTAGATCTGAATGTCGTTGTCGGTCACCTTCTCGGCGCGCTTGATGATCTCGTCATACTCATGCAAACGGTTGATCGAAATACCGTCGAGCTTGGAGAATACGCTTCTCTCATCAAAATACAAATCGTAGAATCCGGGCGCAAAGCCGCCGATCAGAGCCACCTTGGACTGCTTGAGCTTCTTGATCGCACCCAAAGCCTTAACGGTCACTGAAAGTCTGCGCCGGAAGCGCGCGTCATCGGCAAAGCCGTAGAACCATTTGGATTTGATGCGGTAATCGCGCAGATACTTATCGTTGATGCCCTGATACATGTTGTTCGAGCAGAACGAGTTGAACATCACGGGGCCATCCTTGCGCTCGGGGATCGACCAGATCCCTACTGCCGCGTTTTTGATGCGATAGAATACCGGCACCAAAAAACCTGCGGAATAGGAAATATTCAACACCAAGAGGAGATTGATCTTTTCGTTCTCCATAAAGGCAACCGCTTCCTTGGCATCGGCCTCCACGATCACCTGCTTGGGATAATATACAAAGTCGAACTGCATGTCGGCAGCGTTTTGCTTCATCTGCTCTACAATCTTCGCATAGGTCTCTTCCTTCGGACCCGGGAAGCTGAGCTGGGACGTTCCAACCAAACCAACCTTAATTCTCATAGTTTCCTCCACGTTTTATCAAGCATTGATGAATCTGTCCATAAAAACAGAAACCATTCCCTTGTATTATACACCGAAACAGACAGCTTGTCAATACATTTTATCAAACTTTGATAAATAATTCAAGAATAGCGCCGGAATCAATTGACATCAGGAAAAAAATATGGTATACTGTGAGATATAATGATATGATATAAATAAAGGGAGGTATCGCCGATGCAAACGAATTTTGAAATCAAAAAATCGAATACACTCCGTTTTTTCCGCACCCTGCGCCAACAAAGTCCACTCTCCCGAAAGGAGCTGGAACGCTTGACCGGACTCAGTTGGGGAAGCATTTCCGCCATCAGCAGTGAATTACTGCAAAAGAATCTGATCCTGGCAGAAAAAGAAAGCGCCACCACAGGGCGCCCGCCCGAGCGCTTGGCGGTCAATCCTTCCGTTGCCCTCTCTCTGGGGATCGATATCAACAGCGTGGGACTCAGCTTAAACGTAGTGAACATCGTGGGCGCCTCGCTCCACGCCGTGTTCGTACCGCTCCCCAGCGCGCAAAAGGAGGATCTGCTCGCCACACTCAAAACCGAGGTGCACCGTATTTTGGAGCTCTTCCCCGCCCTGATCGGCATTAACCTTTCCATGCAGGGCAAGCTCAACCGAAAAACCGGCGAATCGATCCGCACAAACTTTTTCACCGATTGGAAAAACGTCCCCCTCGTACAATTCTTTGAGGAGGAATTTCATATTCCCACCGTGCTCTACCACGATCCCGAGGCCCTGCTCACCTATCATATGCACGCCGACCGCCGCTTGAGAGAGGCGCGTAATTGCATCGTCATCCGCGTGGATGACGGTATTGGTATGGCTCAACTTTTCAATGGCCAGCTTTATGAAACGGGCGAGGATACCTCGTGTGAGCTCGGGCATACGATTGCGGTTCCCAACGGCATCCAATGCGCCTGCGGAAAGCACGGATGCCTGGAGGCCTACAGCTCGCTCCGCGGAATGAAAGCGGCGTATGCAAGGAAAAGCGGCCGGGACCCCGAAGAGTTTCCGATAGCCCTTGCCGCACAGGACGAGATCGCGAACGCGGTGATGGATGAGGCCTGCCGCTATCTGGGCATTGCGGTGGCAAACCTATTTACGCTCTTTGACGTGGATTCGATCCTGATCGACGGTCTGGTTCCCGCACAGCTGCCGCGATACTATGAACGGACGCAGGACTACGCCAGAGCCTATCTCAACGCCGATTGCAACCTCTTGCAATCCTCCTATAAACGCGACGCCGCCGCGATCGGTGCCTGCCTCTTGACCACTGAAAAACGCCTGGAGGAGATTATTTTCGATGATTCGATGTATCCTGTTTGACCGTGACGGAACGCTTGGCTCTCTTGGAGATGACCGCTATCCTGCCACCTTTACCCCATTTTGCCCCATCCGCCCGGTGTTCGAGGCGTTGCAGGCTCGAGGATACACTGTGGGAATCCTTTCCAACCAATCCAGCATTGCCAGAGGCACGGGACGCGGTTACGATTTTGACGCTGAGTTTCGCTCCTATGGAGCCGACGTCTGGCGCATCTGCCCGCATGACACCGCGGACAACTGCAATTGCCGAAAGCCCGGGAGCGGAATGCTTTTGTCGGTTGCCGACGAGCTGGCGGCTCCTTTGCGCGACTGTATCGTGGTGGGAGACCGCCTCAGCGACGTCCTTTGCGCAGAAAACGTAGGTGCAACCGGCATTTTGGTGTTGACGGGAAAAGGACAGCAGGAAAAGGAAGCCGCGCTTGCGCAGTTCCCTTCTCTCACAATCCTATCTCGCTTTGACGAGGTGATCCCCTATCTCGATCAACTTGAGGCGGACACGACACGGATCCCATAGCTACGTGCATACTGCTCCGCATAGGAGCCCGAGATGCAATCCATCTGCATGGTACTCGGACAGTTTTGAAAGGCCCCGTAGGAGATTGAGGAAACGGATGCGGGCACGGTGATCTGTTCCAAAGCAATACACCCGGAAAAAGCAAACCATCCTATGGATGTAACGGTTTTGGGAAGCGTTACCGACGTCAGCTTAAAATGATCCAGGAAGGCGCGATCCCCGATTGCCGTTACGGTATATCCGTCGATCGTTGCGGGGATCTCAACCACCTTCTCGGTTCCCGTGTAGGCCGTGACTGTGGCAAAGCCGTTGGTAACCGTGTATTGAAAGTCCGTCGAGGCTTGGGAAGAACCGTTCCCACCGCCGTTAGAGGGGGCCTTTTGGGCCTCCAGCTCAGCAATCCGCTCCTCATACTCCACACGGCTGGCATAGAGTTCGGTTTTCAGGTTCAAAAGCTCGGCTTGCAAATCCACCACCAGCTCCTCGTAGTAGGCGAGTTGCGCGCGAAGTGCGTCCGAATCCTCTACCCGATCCTCTGTCTCCAATGTGTCTGTTGTCTCTTCCAAAGCCTCCTTTTCGGGATCCCTTTGGATGCACCCGCAAAGCAATAAACAAACCAACACTCCAAGCACAAGCACTTTTTTCATCAAAATTCTCCTTTCCGACACTGAGATGCTTCTATCATACCATAAACCGCCTGTCGAAGCCGATCGCAACGCGCCGCAGATGCAATAAAACGGTATTTTTTCATGCAAGAAAGAGAACGGCAGGCAAACCGCAGGAAGTTTTTTGAGGAAAGCTTGGAAAGTTTGTGGAAAGGTCTTGACTTTTTCAAAGATTTCGGCTATAATGGTAAAGATGTATACGGACCATTAGCTCAGTTGGTTAGAGCTCCCGGCTCATAACCGGTAGGTCCAAGGTTCGAGTCCTTGATGGTCCACCAAACGTGTATTGGACGAACACTTACTTTTTCAGCGGCGGCTTCGCCGTCAAGGTTTCGATCTGATACGAACAGAAAAACGCCATCTTAGATGAAAGTCTAAGGTGGCGTTTTTTGTTTATAGAATCCTATATTTTTCGGAAAGCAAATTCGGTATTTCGTGACGCTTACTTAAGTCGTGCGACACTTTAAGTGTTTCAAATGGATCAAAGAATGGCGTTGGAGAAAGCATATCTTGACTTGTTTGCCCTGCGTTACATAAAGTTTGGCTTTCAGCGACTTCTTTTTCTATTGATTTTGAAAAATACATATCCTCTGAATAGAGAAAGATGATATATGTTAGAGCCGCAAGCTTGTCCTCCAGTGGCAACTTATTAAATTGTTTATAAAATCGCCTATATCTTTTATCCCCATCTTCAATAAACATCGTTATTACTGTTTCTGTTTTTAGCGGCAAAATACTGATATGGATATTCTGTATTACATATTCCGGCGAAGGATTATAAATGTTGTTTATCATATTTCCTTCAAAATCCACCACCAAAGCTACTGAACCCTGAAATGCTATAGGAACAACATAATCGAGCTTTTCGTAATAGCAAACATAGTAATCGTTCGTGCTATTCTTTTCCACCGCTCTCTTGGCTTTCTTATAGTTAACCTCATATTCCTTCAAATCAATTTCATTAATGTTATTTTTAACTTGTGTGAAACCACGCGCAGATACACTTATTTTTGCCGTAATATTAAAGAGTTCGATTTCAAAAAGTCTTTTACTTATCGATTTCAATGCGTTTTTTAGAGCCATTTGCGAAATCATTTTTGGAGTGGGTTGCGTAGTATAATTGTCGGGGTTTTCATAATCTGAAAAAATCTTGCTATCACATTCGTTGCAAATCAAATGAAATGTCCCTGCTTCCTCTACTCCTTTTTCCGTGTCCATTAGTGGATTATCAACAAGGGTGTTAAGTGTCAATACATCCCCTTTTGTTGCGATATTCTTCAAACAAAAACGAGGAATTGAGTGTGAGTTACAAAAGCTCGTACAAGGCTTCCCGCAAAAATAGCAAGTATCTCTTTTAGCCGCTTGTCGCGCCTCTTTGTTAATTTTACTCATTTTCTTCTTGTATGAGAAATCGGTTCTTAATAACTTCTTTTCTTCATCCGAAAAAGCACCTAAATTAAGTGTACTTCCAATTTTATCAGCCATCGTTATTCACCTCTCTTTCTCTAAAACTAAGATAAGGAACCAACATATTCGTTGCTTTATAATAGCAGTAATTCGATTTTCTCTATCAACTTGTCACGATTTTTCTTCTTCAACTCACATTCCCAAATGCGAATTACCGTCCAATTTTTATTTTGCAAGGTTTCGGTGACAACGGCATCGTGTTGTTTATTATAAGCGCGTTTGGCATTCCAAAAATCCGCATTATCGCTCGGGGTTACGTTTCGGCAATCATGTCCGTGCCAAAAGCAACCGTCAACAAAAATGGCGATACGCTTTTTAGGAAAAACAAAATCCGGTTTTCCAATCAACGGATAGGTTCTTCGCCATCCTATGATGTGTAACTCTTTGAAAATCTCAATCATTTTCAATTCCGTTGTCTTGGTATTGCGACTTTTTACGGCTTTCATAACGGATGAGCGTTTTTCTTTACAAAATATATCACTCATATCTGTACTATCCTCAGTTAAGTCTATCCCCCCTTATGAAAAAAAGGGGGGACAAGATCATTCCTTCTTTGCTTGGTCTCTTACTTTGATAAGTGTTTCAAGCGTTATTTTCTTAATGTCTTCAAAATCGAGATAATCAAAAATGCTTATTGCGGCATAATGATTTAGCTCTTTTTTGCATTCTCTGAAATAGTCCGTAATACCTTCGTTGGGTCCCACCATACCTTTGAACTCTTGAATTGCCAAAAGGATTCCTTTCATTCTCTTGAAATTCGTTCTGTTTAGCGTATCAAGTATGTCTTTACCTAACATCTGATTCTCAAACAAGATTCTTGTCAAGGTATAATGATCTTTGCTATCGGGATCATAGGTCAAGTGCGCCCACCACCAAAGTCTTGATAAACCGTTAAAATAGTAGAGTCCCATTCCTTCACCGGGAACGAAATATCTCTGTTCGGGTTTACTATCGCTCCAACGATAGCGCATATATTTACGGCAATCATCATCTATGTGGCACATATATGCCCACATATATTTGTTAGTTGCTTGGAGGGGAGTGATCTTGAACGCTTCGTGCAGTCTTATAGCATTGATGCAGTCATCCTCACTCTTATCCTTTGACCCGGAAAGCCAAGGATCGAATTTGTTTACTTCCTGTGAAGAAATACCGCACCACTCGACGCCTTTTGCGAAATAAGTGGAAACCCAGTTATCGGGTTCAAGATACTTATCTTTGTTTTCTTCGACCGCATCCAATAGCCTATCGTATGCGTCTTCCGTGAAAAATCCCAAATACATTAGTCAACACCTCCGGTATTTATGTACTCGCCGCCGTTGGTTTCTTCATCGATGGTATTTTTAACGCTTAACAAACCATCGTAAGCAATACCGCCTAAGAGCTTGTCCGCCAATTCCGTATACGAATGATTTTCGTGCTCTTCTTCCAAATTCACGCCAAGAGCTTTAAGCTTATGATCGATAGTTTTAAACCATCTTTTCTCGGAATACTCGCTTCCGTTGCGGTAGTGGTCACACATTTTAGCTATACCTTCGATCAAAACGGGGTATGCAATAATTCCGTTGAGATACCTATGTAACGCGCCGTTATTGAAATCCTTAATATCATAGTAAAGCTGATTTAGGCGTTCACTAAGATAAACTACAATTTTCTCATCGACGTCGAAATTAGATTCTATCTCGGCGTCAGAATGCGTATTTCTTTGGATACTGAAAATAGAAGAAATCGGCTTTTCAAGTTCGGAGTCATCGATAGGAATCGTTCTTAGCTGACCTTGTGCCAATACGTCTGCCTTCCTTACGGGGAAAGACATATTTTTGAAATACAGATCGTTAAAATCCCCGTCGCAACGGAAAGACTTCATATCTTCCTTCGCAAGAATATATCCACAAAAATCAATGTTCTTTCTCACGTCAAACTTCGGAACTTTAATTTCCTTAGTTAACTCTGCGGAGTCGAATTCAAAGGCTCGTCTATAAAAGGATGCACTACTGCTTATTAAAACTACGATTACAGCCTTTCCTTGCTTGATGAGATCGGATAATCCGTTGCATTGGAGATCGCAAACGGCGGGAATTATAATGTTATCCTCATCGACGACAATTTCTTCTTCCTTGAACGAAACATCAAATGTACAATCTTCATTATAATCGTCGCCATCGATAGAGAGCACGGGATTTGGATAGTCTATATTCAAGCTCATTTGCTACCTCCTTCCGAAAGAATCAGATTAACTCGCATCTTTCCTTTTTTGTTAAACGTAATCATAAATTCTGCTGCGGTGCCTTTGGTAACGTTTATAGGACCTGCTTTAGTTCCATTACATTTAACGGGCTTTCCTTGATACATAAATTTGTTGATAGAAAGCGTTTCTCTTTTGCCATCCTCGCCTGTGGCTACGCACTCTACGAAAAGGTGTTCGTAATCTTTAGACGGCATAACGACCGCTTTGTATAAGCCGATATTGGGATTACAGGGGAAACATCTGCGCTTTGACAATTCTTTAATCGGTATCGTTCTATTTCCGTTTCCTTCTACTACGCCTTTTTGAGTAGGCTCTGTTCCGGGTTTTACAACGGGATCGGGAGATGGTCCGGGATTAGGTCCGGGCAACGGACCGGGACCGGGTCCGGGAAACGGTCCTGGAGGAACGGGAGGCGTAGGACCAACTCTTGAACCTTGATTTCCACCGTTAGAGGACACTTCACCGCCTTCGTCTTCTATGCCCGGTACGTCCATTGAGGAAGAAGAAGTCTTTCTAATCTTGGGTTTTCCTATTTTTATTTTTACTTTGAGGATATCTTTACCCACGCTATCTTCGGGAAGAGTTCCATCTTCAGTATCAGCCAAATAAGCGTTCATACCGGGAGCGTCCGTTGCATCTCCGGCGGGAGTTTCATATTGAGATTTCAAAATATTAAGAAGTTCTTCATTTAGAACGTCCAATGCTTTTTTGGCATTATCTCTCTTGGTTTTGTTTGCTTCTCCCTTAATCAGCTTATAATCCCATCTATTGTGACGAGGTGGTTCGCACTCTCTTAGGAGTTTACCTAATTCTTCGCCTCTTACGATCATAATAGCCGCATAGTGTTGGAAAATGCGCCTATAACCTTGACCTACCAACATACCCGTGGAACGGAAATTAGCGATGGTTCTCGCAAAAGAACTCTCGGATTTTACGTATATCTCAACGGCGTCCTTTTCGCCCAATATTTCGATAGGTACTTTAACGTCGGGATTTGAAAATGCTGAAAACAGTTGGCGGGTAATCTCCAACTGACGGTCGTTTTTGGCATATTCCTCGATGAGATCGGCAATTTTCGTGTCGTCGATGCGAGTAACATGCTGTCCGTCCTTTATTTCTACAACGAGCTTTTTCTCAGCAATCGCTACGAAAAAGTTTTTGATAGCTGCTTTCGCTACGTTTTCTTGCCAATTATCAGGTTCGTTAAAACCAACGATAATAACGTCCGTTCCGTGTTCTTCTCTTACGAACAGATCTCTAAAGGCATTGGTGTCTTCCTTATAGATAGGTAACCATATTTCGTTATCATCGTCATTGTTTTGATATTTACCGATTCTTTGCGTGGGCTTTCCTTCATCGTTCAGAAGCGTAGCAACTCTACCCACACCGACGAAAGATTTGTGATTATCGATATCATAAGTATTATAGAATACCATACTTAAAGCGGAGCAAGCAAAAGGAGCGTTTTTACCAATACCGAAAGAACCCCCACTATTATCGTCGGGTTTAACCGATATGCCGTCAGCACCCGTTAATGCTTCCCACGGTGTTTTGATATTATTTAAGTCGTGATTACCCCAAAGTCCCTTGGTATTATAATCACTTGCTATCAATACGCTAACGGAATCTTTGCTGAGCGTACTTTCGGCTTCAGTTAAGAATGTCGAAAGTTTAGCGTCAAGATCACCGCCCGCAGACCAAAAGTCGCGGCAGCCTTTAAGGCACTTCGAGTACCCCGAAAACACGTCGTAATCTTGGGTTTGTATAGGCTTCAATTCAAATACAACTTTAACCGGTCCCTCTGCGCTATCATCGCGGGCATCCAAAGAGTTTTGGCAAATTTCACGCGCAAGGTTATCAATTAATTCCTCGCCCTTAAAGCCTTCAATGTCGTTATTGGTGTATCCCTGCTTAGATCCGCCGGATAAGGGCGGAAATCTCCAAGATATTTTCATATTTAACACCCCTTAAATCAAAGCTTAAATTTTTCTTCTTCCGAACCTGTAGCCATATATTTCATTTTTGCCGCGCGAAGTTCTTTCTCCAGCGTATTAAAAATTTTATTGACGTCCGCTTCGGTATAATCGTAATTCGCTTTGTTTGCACAGTTACCCAACAATCTCAACATATCGATGATTTTATTGGTTCTATTCTCAACAATTCTAACAAATTTATCGCGTTTGGTTTCCATATATTGCAATCCTCCAAAATTATTTTGTAATTGTATTATACCATTTGTGTCGAAATATGTCAATAGCATTTTTGAAATTTGCGAAAATTATTTTTCATATATTGCAATATTTAAAAAATGTAGTTCAATGCAAAGTGAAAAAAGGGCTGTTGGAACAGCCCCTTTTCATAGGATTTATGATTAAATTTCATTATCTTCATTAAGAAGATTAATCATTTTATTGGCAAATGCTATTGCCATCAAGGGAGGAACCGCGTTTCCAACTTGTCTTGCAACGTCGGTTCGCGTTCCCTCAAAGCAATACCAATCCGGGAATGATTGTATTCTCGCACCTTCGCGAGGCGTTAACGCGCGATCTTGCTCATAATGAATGCACCTTAAAGCAGATGGAGTGGCTAAATTGTTCGTAATAGTGGTAGACGGTTTATCCCTTTCCAATCTTCCGTAAGTATTACCGTATCCCGAAGTTAAATAATACTTCTCATCAACTAAGCCTTCTTTTACTTTCCTATTAAAATCGTTTTTTCCTTCGCCTTCTTCAACGTTTTGAATAACGGTTCTAATTTTATCACCATAAATACCGCAATAATGCTCTGTAATCTTATCGCTACCTTTACGCATCAATTGTTGATATTCGTTTTGTGGTTCCATAGTATATTCACAAGCTTCTTGACCTTCTCCTACCGGAGGCAGATCGGATATTGCTTGATAAATTGAATATAACGGACCGTTTCCTTTGGGATATTCCCATTTTATATCGAGATCGTTTCTTATTCCTATTATGAAGACTCTTTCTCTACTTTGTGGAACACCAAAATCGGAAGCAAGCATTGTTTTGAATACGGTTTTGTATCCGATTCTATTGAATTCTTCCGTCAGCTTTTTCATTACGAGATCACCGTAATGGTCGATTATAGGTTCTTTCCTCGTAAATTCAACGCTTCCGCGATGCCTTTTTACATCTTGATACATCATTTTTCCATCTGCATCGAGTTTGTAAAAAATTTCACTCATTGATAAGATACCTTTAACGTTTTCAAAAAGGAATGCCTTCGGCTTGATTTTCTCCAAAATTCGCAAATACTGATGGGATAATTTTGCTCTGTCGTCGTATTGTCTTTGACCTACCGTACTAAAGGATTGGCAGGGCGGTCCACCGATTATTACGTCCACTTCTTTTCCGTCAACGTATTGTTCAATAATATCGTCGGTTATATCGCAAATATCTCCTTCAATAACGGGAATGTCCTTACCATAATTCTTTTTAAATGCCTTTACCGCTTGGGGGGCGTATTCGTTTGAAAAAACAAATTCTACGTTATCTCTTTTAACAAACTCTCCGTTTACAAGATTGTAATAGAAACCAAAGGTTAATCCTCCCGCACCCGAAAACAAATCTACTATTCTAAATTTACTCATCTTTTTTTCCTCATACACTTTGATACAATGAAACCGTTAATAACTTAAATCACCCAAATCGGCACGATAAGATTATCTCTATCGAATGCACCGAATTGATCCGACATACAAAGGACGGCTCCTGTTCCAAGTTGCAGAGGGGATTTATCAATCACACTAAACGTGCGAACGATGCGCTTATCGGGTGTGGCAGTCTTTTTAATTTCTAACGGACAAAGCTTTCCGTCACCTTCCATAATAACATCAATTTCTTTAGCATCACGATCACGGTAAAAATACAAATAAGGTTCTCTGCCTGCGTTCTGATAACCTTTCATTATCTCAGACACGGTAAAGTTTTCAAGGAGTGCTCCACTCATTGCCCCACTTTCAGCAACCTCGGGGGAGGACCATTTAGTAAGATAGCACACGAGTCCCGTATCGTAAAAATAAACTTTCGGTGTCTTAATTGTACGTTTTAATACGTTATTTGAGTAAGGGTGAAGAAGGAATATAATACCCAACGTTTCCAAAATATCCACCCAAGCTTTTGCCGTCGGCATATCTATTTCCGAATCCTCCGCGAGAGCGTGATAGTTTAAAAGTTGTGATGTTCTTGCAGCCACGGCGGTAATAAATCGATTAAACTTTAGCGCATCCACCGTGCCGGAAATATCGCGCACGTCGCGCTCTACATAGGTAGAAAGATACGACGAATAATACATATTACGATCGGGATAAAGTCCCGAAACGATACCGGGCATCGAACCTTTCCATATGCGCTCAAACAAAGTGGGCGTATCTACGGGCTTGATTTTCTTGCATTCATCAATCAATACGTTCATATTTGTAGTAAAAGGAATGCAATCTGCCCCCACGATTTCGCGTTGCGACATAGGTGACATATGAAGAAGTGCTACACGTCCTGCGAGTGATTCTTGAACACCACGCATAAGTCGGAATATTTGAGAGCCGGTCATCCAAAAATCACCAGGATTATGATGTTCGTCTATGTGGATTTTAATATATGTGAAAAGTTCGGGAGCGTACTGAACCTCGTCGATCAAAACGGGAGGCTTGTGTATTTGCAGAAAAAGAGCAGGATCGTTCTTCGCCATATCGCGCGTAGCAAGATCATCAAGGGAAACGTATTCACGTCCCTTATTTTCTTTCTCTGCGAGCGAACGCAACATTGTTGTTTTTCCCGCTTGACGGGGTCCCGTCAGCAAAATCGCAGAGTAGGATTTGGATAACTCAAGAATGCGATTTTCCATATGACGTAAAATATAACTCATATATACCTCCAAATAACTTCGGCAGATTTTGTTACATTTATTATTATAGCCGAAAAATAGTCGTTTGTCAATAGATTCTCGGCAGATTTTTAGAAACTCAATAAATCTGCCGAAATGACGACAATGGCTGCTTGTGTTTGTCTATTACTTAGACAAAACCTCTATAGCTATCTCCATTCCAAGCTTAAAAGCGTATTCAAATATAGATGCTTCTGCCAAGCTCATATATTCGCTCCAACAATCGTGGAACTTTTCAAAGGTTTCTTTCTGCTCATCGGAGAAGCTTTTCTCCAAGTCCTCGTGATGCCGTGACATATATCCGAGTAGTTCTTTCATTTCCTTTGAATTAGTCCGACTATCTTCTTGCGGTACGATATTTCCGTGCCAAAGCTCGTTGATAACTGATCTCATACGAATATCACCTCCCGCAAAACGATTTCTTCAGCGCTTGCCTTGATGTTATTCATCTCAGCAACCCAAGCGAACATATCGCGAACTTTCAAATTCTCGTCTATACCTCTTTCATCGACAAGGCGGGAGACAATGTTTTCAACCATCGTTTTAGCTTCGTTGTCAATCTCGCAGAGTCGCTGATTGAGAGTACCCTCCATAAGAAGCGTGGTGTGGTAGCCCTTGCGATGCGCTTTGAGATATTCGAGGTGCATTCTTCCATACTTGCCGATCTCCTTTTGTTCGGGGAGTTCAAGCAAGGGGTAATATTGCTCGCCTCTGAGTTCGTAGGTAATTCCGTTTTGTTCAATGTACTTTTACATAAATTGCACCGTCCTTTCTTTTGGTGCTTTAAGTGTACTACAAAGACGAAAATACTGCAAATGTACCGATTAAAAAAAAT